>JAHJUF010000278.1 GCA_018829095.1 Pseudomonadota bacterium
CTGGCAAAGGTGGCCCAGGCCATGGAGGTATATGAGCGGGTCATCCGGGAATTTCCCGGCACCCGGTCGCGGGTCATCGCCTGGAAGAACCTGGGCGACTGCCACCTCATGCTCAACAACTACCGGGAAGCCCGGAAGTGCTACACCAAGACCCTGGAGGAGGGCGGTGATTTCGGCCGCCGTCTGGTGGGCCAGTACATGTTCATGGTCCAGGTGGAAAGCCGCCGGGACACCCTTTTCCGGGTGGTGGCGGTGGCCATGCCCCTGCTGGCCGGGGTCTTGTTCCTCCTGATCCCCATGGACCGGAAAATCCTGGCCGCCGGGCTGAAAAAGGGCCTTTTAGCCCTGGCCTTCTTCCTGCCCGTGGCCGGGGCCCTGACCGGGGTCACCTGGATGCTCACCGACCCCCTGATGGGCAACATCTCGGGCCGGGAGCCCTTTCTCGTGGCCATCCTCATGGGCATCACCGCCGCCGGCCTTTTGCTGGCCGCCCTGGCCGCCGAGGCCGGCCGGCAAAGGGGCATCCGGGCGCTGCCCTTTTCGGCCGCGCTCCTCGGACTGATGATCTGCGCCGTGTACTCGGCTTACTACCTGTTGGACCTACTGCCCTACGTGGAAAGGTTGTTCCTATGAAACAGGAAGAGCGTTCCTCCTTGCGTACCTATGCCTGGACCGCCGCCGGCCTGGTGGCCTTCTTCATCCTGGCCGCCGTGGTCATTTCCTTCTGGGGCGGCTCCAAGGCCCCCAAGAGTGTGCTCCACCCCGCCTTCCGGGACGGCGGCCAGGGCGGCCCCATGACCGCCGACGGCCGCGCGGTGGAATACACGCCCGGCCAGCCGACCCCCGCCCCCGCAGCCAAGGCCGCCGGGAACGGAGAGGAGGCTGTGGAGGAGGACGAGGACGCGGTCCATCCCCTTCTGGCCAACGTGGAAGTGGAGGAGTTGATCCCCGAGGAGGAGCCCGAGGAAACGGACCCGGAAAAGCTCCTGGCCAAACGCATGGTGAAGATCATGACCGGGGATCTTTCCGAGGCTGCGGCCAAGCTGCCCTCCTTCCGGTACGATGGCACCATGGCCGTCACCATCCCCACCCCCGTGAAGACCGAGGCGGAATACAATGAGGGCAAGCGTTTCGTGCCTGGAATCGAGGTCACGGGGAGTTTCGTCCTCACCAAGGACGAGGAGGGGAACTTCCGTCTGGAGCAGGAAACCAAAACCTCCCAGGGCGGCACGGAGTACGACGGCGAGGCCTACAACGGCGTCCTGTACAAGGTGGCCGGAGAGTACTCCTACCGGACCCTCTCCGGCGAGACCGTGAGCCAGGAGACCCTGGACAAGGTCCTCGCCACCTACGCCCAGAACAGCAACGAGCCCCTGGTGTACCGGAACTGGTCCCAGATCGTGAAGGACCTGAGCCAGGTGGTGGGATTCTCCCCCGTGGGCCAGGGTCCCTACCAGGAGACCTACGAGCTGTCCCCGGCCAACCCCGAGGTCCAGCAGAGTACGGTGGAGCTTTCGAGTCTTTCGGGCGGCGTTTCCGTTCTCCCCCAGTACGGGGTCATGGGGGACGGCAGCCTCGCGGGCGCGGGGGTCATGCGCCGGGGCTACATGTCCGGCGCACCGATTTCCTACAACATCTCCATGAAAATGACCCAGATGGGAGAGGTGGAGCCCATCAAGCTCCCGTAACAGGCTGCCCAAAAACGCGATCTGCGGCGTTGCGCTTCATCCCTCGTCACTGCGGCGTACAAAAGTACGCCTCATTCCTCGGGACTCGCGCGCCGCCGGGGTCCCCGCACGGCCGAAGGCCGGGTGGGGTGACTTGCAGTTCACGTTTTTGATCAGCCTGTTTTCCATCAAGCTGGTAACGGACGCGGGGCTCAGGGGTTTTCTTCGCCCTTTTTCCGCCGGGCCAGGATGTTGCTGGCCCAGAAGAAAAGCAGGGGTGCGGCCATGGCCGCCAGGCTTCCGGCGAACAGGAGGGGGGCCAGGTTGGTGCCCACGGAGCTGGAGTTGGGGTTGTACCCGGTCTTTACCCGGAGTACGCGGCCTTGTCGGATGGGTTCCATGGTCCGTTGTTCCTTGGACGGGATGAAAGGATGATGAAACGGCCAAAAGTCCGGAATCCGCCCCCGACCGTCATCCCGGCGAAGGCCGGGGTCCAGTTTTTTCAAGGTATTGCAGCAAAGGCCCTGGATCCCGGCCTTCGCCGGGATGACGGATTGTTGCAGCTTCATCAAGGGATGACCGTTCCAAAATACGCCAGCTCCCGGAATGGTTCAAGGGGAAACCGTTGAATTTGCCCGGAAGACGCCTGGCTGCCCCGCTCCTGTTTTTGGCCTTCCCGGTCTTTTTGCGCCTGGCCTATCCGCCCTTTTCCCTCGGATTTTTCGCCCCGGCGGCCTTCGGGCTCCTGTTCCAGGGCCTGGCCGTAGCCCGCCGCCCGGTGGCCTGGGCCTTTTCGGCCCACCTCCTGTTCGTGGTCCTTCTCTGCCCCTGGCTGTTCACCGCCCTGACCGGGCACTACCACCTCTCCGTGCCCCTGGCCCTGGTCCTGTTCCTGGGGGTTGCCTGCGCTCCGCCCTCCGTGTTCTTCGCAGCCTTTGCCCTGGCCATAAAAAAAAGAACCCGGGCCGTTGCCGGGGCCGCTTTCCCGGCGGGCCTTTCCTTTGCCCTGTTCGCGGCCTCGGCCTTTGTGGTGACCGAATGGCTCCGGAGCCTCCTTTCCCTGGAAAAGGGATGGGGCCACCTGGCCACGGCGTTCTTCGGACATCCCGCCTTTTTGGGCTGGGCCTCGCTGTGGGGCCGGGCCGGGCTGTCCTTTCTCCTGGTGTTCTGGGGGGCCCTATCGTGGCTCATGGTCCGGGCCGCCCGGGAACGCCGACAGGCCGCCGGGGCCTTTTTCCTGACCCTGGCCCTCACCGTGGGGGCCGTGGGGTGTCTGGGGGCCCTTCGCCACGGGAAGACGCCCCCGCCCGCCATCCTCCTAGAAACCGCCCTGGTCCACCCGGCCATCCGCCAGGAGGACCGGTGGCAGGCCTCCTCCCCGGCCGCCAACCTGGCCCGGTACCGGGCCCTGTCCCTCTCGGCCTTCCCCGGCCCGGTCGCTCCGGGGCGCACCCGGCTGGTGGTGTGGCCCGAGACCGCCATCACCCGGGCCCTGGTTTCCTTTCCCGAGGCCCGGGAGGCTGTGGCAAAAATCGCCCGGGAGAAGGACGCCTTCGTTCTGCTGGGCTCACCCCATTTCATGGGTTCCGGGGAAGATCGGCGCTTTTACAACTCCGTGTTCCTGGCCGGGACGGACGGCGAAATCCTGGACCGGTACGACAAGATCCTCCTCCTGCCCCTGGCCGAGGCCGCCACCGGGCCCCTGTCCATCCAAACGGAGAACTACCACGGCAACTACCACCCCGGGGAGGAGGACCGGGTCCTGGTCCTTCCCACGGCCCAGGGGCCCCTGGGCCTGGGGGTGGCCGTGTGCTTCGAGGTGGCTTCGGCGCCCCACCTGGCGAAATGCGTCCGGGCCGGGGCCACGGTCCTGGCAAACCTGTCCAACGACGCCTGGTTCGGCCGGGGCTCCGAGTCCGAACAGCAACTCTCCCTCCTGGCCCTGGCCTGCGCCGAGCACGGGGTGGCCGGCATCCGGTCCACGGGTTATGGCGTGTCCGCCCTGGTGGACCCCCGGGGTCGGGTTCTTGCCAAAACCGGCATCCTCGAACCCCCGCTCCTTTCGGGACCCCTCCCCGGCCCGGCCCGGCCCCCCACCCCGGAAACCCGGTTCCCCTCCTGGTTCGTCCTGCTGGCGGGCCTGATCCTGGCTCTTTCCGTCCTGCCCCGCGCACAAGCGAAGATTGACAACAAGCCGTCCTTCACGTAGGATTTTCTGGTATATGCTGGAGGGTGCCCCACCCACTCCTCCTTTCCCAACGGTACATTCTCGGCAACCGCGCGCCGGGGGAATCCCCCGGCCCATGTTGCCCGCACCGCTGAAAACTCACTGGAAGAGGAGGCCCCATGGAAGATTCACAATTCTGGCGCAAGTCCTATGACCCCGGTCTGGAGGACCTGGACCCGGCCGTATGGGAAACCAACTACGTGGACGCCGTGCGCCCCGCCTTCAAGGAATTCGCCGACAAAGCGGCCTTCGAGTTCATGGGGACCTCCATCAGCTTCCGGGACGTGGACACCTATTCGAACCGGTTCGCCCACATGCTTTTGTCCGCCGGACTGAAAAAGGGCGATGTGGTGGGCATCAACCTGCCCAACATCCCGGAGTACGCCATCGCCTGGCTGGGCACCCTGAAAGCCGGTTGCGCGGTCTCCGGGGTGAGCCCCCTCATGAGCCCGGACGAGATGAAGCACCAGCTTTCGGACTCGGACGCCAAGGGCCTCATCACCTTAGACGCCATCTTCGAGCACCGCCTGACCGGCATCGCCGCCGACCTGCCCCAGTTGAAGGTGGTGGTGGCGGCCTCGGTGGGCGGGTTCCTGCCCCCGGTCAAGCGCATCCTGGGCAAACTCCTGAAGAAGATCCCCAAGGGGAAGGTCGCCCCCCTGCCGGGCAAGACCGTGTACAAGATGGAGGCGGTCATCAAGTCCTCCCAATTTTCCGGCGAACTCCCGGATGTCTCCATCAGCCCGGACGACCTGGCCTACGTCCAGTACACAGGCGGCACCACGGGCCTGCCCAAGGGCGCCATGCTCACCCACCGGAACGCGGTGTCCGACCTCCTGATCGTCCAGCGCTGGCTGGGGTGGGAGTCGGGCCGGGGCGTGGCCCTCTCCGGGTTCCCCTTCTTCCACATCGCCGGGCTGTTCTTTTGTGAAAACTGCGTGTACCTGGGCTGGACCCAGGTTCTCATCCCCAACCCCCGGGACACGGACGCCATCTGCGACCAGTACGATAAACACCGGCCCAGCGCCCTGGTGAACGTGCCCTCCCTGTTCCAGATCCTGCTGGCCAACCCCCGGTTCCGCAAGCTGGATCACTCCGGCCTGGAGGTCTGCATCTCCGCAGCCTCCCCCTTCCCCGAGGAGTCCCAGAAGGAGCTGGAATCCGTGGTGGGCCAGGGCATGCTCCTGGAGGTCTACGGCATGACCGAAACCTCGCCGCTCACGGTCATGAACCCCATGAAGGGGAAAAAGAAGCTCGGCCACATCGGCCTGCCCATCCTGAACACGGACGTGTTGCTTCTGGACACCACCACGGGAGTGCCCGTGCCTGTGGGGAGCCCTGGAGAGATATGCGTCAAAGGCCCCCAGGTCATGGCCGGTTACTACAAGAAGCCCGAAGAGACCCGGAAGGCCGTGGACGAGAACGGCTACATGCACACGGGCGACGTGGCCATCATGGACGAGGAAGGTTACCTCCGCATCGTGGACCGCACCAAGGACATGATCATCGTGTCCGGGTTCAAGGTCTTCTCCCGCAAGGTGGAGGATGTCCTGGCCGGACACCCGGCCGTGGACATGATCGCCATCACCGGCATTCCCAACCCCTCACGCCCGGGCTCCGAACTGGTGAAAGCCTACGCCACCCTGGTCCCCGAGTGGAAGGACAAGGACAAGGAGACCGTGAAGCAGGACATCATGCGCATGGCCAAGGCCAAGCTGGCCGCCTACGAGGTGCCCAAGGAAATCGAAATCCGCGACGAACTCCCCCTAACCACCGTGGGCAAGATCGACAAGAAAATCCTGCGGAAAGAGGGATAGAAACAGCAGGGGGGAGGGGGGACTTTTTGAAAAAAGTCCCCCCTCCCCCCCCCATTCTCCCCGTTGCTGCCATCTACTCGATACGATCACGCTTTTCCAAATTGTGCCTTCCACAAAGAAGCTGGACATTCTCCGCTGTTACGGAAGACCCGCCCTTGGACCACGGGATGATGTGGTCAAAGTGGAGATCCGCCGTGGAGCCACATTTGGTGCATTTGCCTCCATCCCTTTTCCAGACTTCCACCTTTACCCTGGTCGGGATGATCCTGCGGGGTCTGGGATGATTCGGCACAGGCGTCGAAAAGTCTTCCTCCCCCTCAACAGCAATCAATTTGAATTTGAAAACTTTCCGCCCGTTGCTCTCCTCCACCCAAGAATCAACAAGGTGGAACACTCCATTGTAGGACCAAATGCCCACCTTGATTTTTTCATACACCTGAACCCGCTCAGGAGGTTCCTGGCTCTTTTTGAAACATTGGGCCGCCCGGTTGAATTTCCCATTTTCCGTAAGGGTGCCATGAGGAGTTCGATCGGATTGATTCAAACTCTTCGGTTCTGGATTTTCGGCCGATCGGGGGACATCATGACCCTCATAGATCAAAGTGGTCCCATCATCCTCCAATCGGTCTTCATAAGGCGCGTTGGCCCGAAAGGACATCAAAATGACGGAGTGATTTTTTCCCAGATGGAAGTTCATACCTCTTTGGAGACTGACACCCTCGCGTCGGCACATCTCCAAATAGGTTATGATTTCATTAGACATATCGGACCTGGACGTGAATCAAAATGATCCAAAACTCAAACAGAATGGCTGGTCTTTTTCAAGTATGCAACAAAAAATCCCGCGAACACCAGATCCCCCACGGCTCCGGCGAGCAGGGGGCCGGGGAGGTCTCCGGCCAGGAAATGGGCGGCGGAAATGATAAACACCGTGATCTTGCCCCAGGTGCCCAGGACGATGATGGGGCGGTTTTTCTCCGGGTCTTGAAACGCCCAGAAGTAGCCCACTCCGAACAGGAATGCCAGGGCCGCAAAAAGCTCCAGGGCTGCCGGATACACGAGGGGCGGCGCATGAATGGCCGCCAGGATCGGATCGTGGAACAGGGCCAGCACCAGGGAAGCGGCCCAGTTGTAAACAGCCGCCACCAGGAAAAGGCGGGGATGCCCGGGAGCCTTTGCGTTCATGGTTCGCCTCCTTGGGGGATCTCCGGTTTTGCTGAAGGGAAGAGGACGGGCGCTACTCTTCGTTTTCCAGGGCTTCCAATTCCTCCTGGGTCTTTTCCCAGCGGAACATCCACACGCCGAGATCCTTTTTCACCTTGCCGTACTCCACCAGGAGTTTGGAACTCTTCTGGCCGTCTGAAAAAACCTTGGGGTCGCAGAGCGCCTCGGACATTTCCGTTTCCAGGGCCTCCAGGCGGGCAACCTCAGCCTCGGCCTCAGCGAGCTTCTTCTTCAGGGGCCCGGCCACCCGGGCCAGGCGCCTGCGGGCCTCGGCCTCGACCTTCTTCCGGGCCCGGCGGTCATCCCGGCTGCCCTGGGCAACGGCATCGGCGGCGGCCGGGGACGGTTTCCCGGCCTGGTTCCGCTCCTGCCCGGGAGGCTCCTTGGCTTCCTGGCCGGGGGCGGGCTTCGCCACCGCCTTGGAGGCTGGCCCCATGGCCGGGGCCTGGGTGCGCCTGGCCACCCGGTCCATGTGGTCGTAGTATTCCCGGAGGGTGCCGGGGTAGGTCTCCACATGCCCGCTGCGGATGTCCCACACCACGGTGGCCAGGCGGTTCACAAAGGCCTGGTTGTGGCTCACGAACACCAGGGTGCCGTCGTAACCCAGGAGGGCCTCCACCAGCTTCTCGGCGGCCACGATGTCCAGATGGTTGGTGGGCTCGTCCATGAGCAGGCAGTTGCCCGGCTTGGCCAGCAGTTTTCCCAGGGCCACCCGGGCCCGCTCCCCGCCCGAGAGCACGGAAACGGGCTTGTCCACCTCATCGCCGGAAAACAGGAACGCCCCGCACACCCCCCGGACAAAGGAAACCGGGGCATCGGGGATCACGTTGGACACTTCCTCCACCACAGTGCTGTTGGGGTTCAGCTGCTCGGCCTGGTGCTGGGCGTAGTAGGAAAGCGTGACCCCGTGCCCAGGGGAGACCTTGCCGGAGTCGGGGGCAAGTTCCCCGGCCATCATCTTCAAAAGGGTGGTCTTGCCCGTGCCGTTCCGTCCGATGATGGCCACCCGGTCGCCCTTTTCCACGTGGAGGTCCAGGTTTTCGTAGAGGCAATTTTCGCCAAAGGACTTGGACAGGCCCGAGAGGGTCATGACCTGGCGCCCGGAGGCGGGCACCGGGGGAAACCGGAACCGCACGGTCCTCTGGGGCTTGTGGCTGGCGATGACCTCCATCTTCTGGATGACCTTCAACTTGCTCTGGGCCTGGCGGGCCTTCGTGGACTTGGACCGGAACCGCTCCACGAACTTCATGGCCTCCTTGACCTTCTGGTCCTGATTCCGCGCCTGGCGGTCCAGGATCTTCTCCTCCTCGGCCCGTTGGATCTCGTAGGAGTCGAAATTGCCTTTGTACTGGCGCAGGCCCTCGGGTTCGAAGCTGATGAGGCGCTGGATCTGGCGGTTCAGGAATTCCCGGTCGTGGGAGACCAGGACCAGAGCCCCTGCAAAGCCTTCCAGGAACTTGTCCAGCCAGTGCACGGAATCGGCGTCCAGATGGTTGGTGGGCTCGTCCAGGAGGAGCACGTCCGGGTTCTGGAAAAGAAGCGCCCCCAGGGCCGCCCGGGTGCGCCATCCCCCGGACATCTCCATGAGGGGCCGGGAGAAGTCGGCCTCGGTGAAGCCCAGGCCGGTGAGGATCTTTTCCGCCGCGTGGGGGGCGTAAAGGGTTTCCAGGCGGCTCTGGGTCTCCAGGAGCCCGGCCAGCTTTTCGGCCAGGGCGGCCTGGCGCTCCGGGTCTTTTTCCGCCTCCACCTCGCGGGAGAGACGCTTCACCCCGGCGTCCACCTCGGTCCGGCCGGGCACGGAGGACACCACCGAGGCCAGGACCGTGACCCCGGGATCGGGCGTGGCGGCGTCCTGGGACAGGTAGCCCAGGCGCACGCCCTTGCTGGTCCGGATATCTCCCTTGGTGGGGGAGATCTCGCCGGTGACGAGGCGCAGAAGACTCGTCTTGCCGGAGCCGTTCCGGCCCACCAGGCCCACCCGGTCCTTTTCCTCGATACGAAAGGAAAACCCGTCCAGGATGGGGCGTTCCCCATAGTACAGGCTTACGTTTTCCCCCACCAAAAGACTCATGAAAGGCTCCGGGAATGGCGTGAAACAGGCCGGGCGTCCGGCGCTTACAAGAAGCAGGGGAATGTAGGCCAAGCAAGCCCGGATGTCAAACGGGACGGCAGGGGCGTCCAGCCGGACGGGCAGCCTCCAGGGCCCATTCACACGGAAGAAGCCTTCCGGCATGAGGAACCCACGGGATCATGGGCCTTCCGTGGAAGGTAAGTCCTCCCTTTTTCTAAGGCTGTCCTGTAATAATGCTTGACACACCCATCTCCTATCCGTACGGTTGGAGCGTGTAATATCGGGCTGTTGCCGTTGGTTGTGAAAAATCTCCTTTGAACCGTGAAAGCTCCCCGGCTTTCCAAGTATCGGACTTCATTCGGTCCTCCTTAGTATTTGAATGAATGCCCTCCCGGCTCCAAAATTCCGGTTGAACCTTGTCCTCCGTGGATTTCCGTTCGCATCCACCCCGGCAGTATAGGACTGCCCCGGTTTCGCGGATGTTTTTCATCACCGCTTTATGATGGAGGTTTCAGAATGCCCCAGGGTACTGTCAAATGGTTCAACGACAAAAAGGGTTTCGGGTTCATTGAACAGGAAAACGGGGAGGATGTCTTCGTCCACCACACGGCCATCAACATGCCCGGGTTCCGGACCCTGAGCGAGGGCGAACCGGTGACCTTCGAAATCGAACAGGGGCAGCGCGGGCCTGCCGCCGCGAACGTCCAGAGGGCTTGACAGGCTGCGGAAAAACACGATCCGAGAC
>JAHJUF010000279.1 GCA_018829095.1 Pseudomonadota bacterium
AAGCTCGCCGCCATCAAGGTCTTTTCCACCAAAGGCTATGATCAGGCCACCATGGATGACCTCATGGTGGAGGCTGGCGTCAGCAAGTCCCTCATCTACTGGTACTGGTCCAGCAAGCACGCCCTGCTTGCTGAATTGGTGGACACCTGCATGATCCAGTACCGGGATCTTCTGCGCGAGTCCCTCGAATCCGATACGCCCTTCCCCGAAAAAATCCACAAGCTGCTGGAGGATTATCTGGAGTTGCAGGAACCCAACACCAAGCTCAACCGTCTGGTGCACTTCTGCTCCATCCACACTTCCAAAAAAAACGGCGAAGGATTTTCCAAACAGGTGAAGGAGTGGTTTGCCGAAGTGCTGGGCCTTCTTGAGGCGATATTTGCGCAAGGCATGGAACAGGGGCATCTCCGCGAGGATCTGGACCCCGCTGGCACCGCCTTGATTCTTTTGTCCTTTGTGGAGGGATACATTTACCTGTCCATCCTGGAGGAGCGCCCTCCCCTTGACCAGTTGCTCCGTCCCATGCTGTCGGGCATCGTTTCCTCGGCCTTGCGGCAAAAATAGGGAGGGAAGCGGATCGTTTCCAAACGAAGGGCTCCATCCATACACCCGGCTATCCCATGGCGAAAAACCATCCCCCCAACCGCAAGGAGGCTGACATGCCCGATTCCTTGAAATCAGCAGTTACGGATTTTCAGACAAAATTCCTCGCCTTTGACATCGATGCCATCCCAAAGGCCACGCGAGACCTGCTCTCCGCCGGTTGCGGCCTTTCGGATTTCCTCACCGCCTGCATACCCTGCATGGAGGAAATCGGAAACAAATTCGAAGCCGGTGAATACTACCTCCCCCAACTAGTCGTGGCCGGGGAAATGTTCAAAATCGCCAGCCGACAGGTCAAAGCCGTCGCGGCCACAGACAGCGGTTGCAAATATATCGGGAAAATCGTCCTCGCCACTCCCAAGGGCGACATCCACGACCTGGGCAAGGACATCTTTGCCGTGCTCGCCGAAGCCAGCGGTTTTTCCGTGCAAAACGTGGGCGTGGACATCGAGCCGAAAATTCTGGTGCAGGAAATCGAAAAAACCGGGGCCACCATACTCGGCCTGTCCTGCCTGCTCACCACCACCTACGCTTCCGTGCGCGAAACCGTTCGGTTGCTTGAGGAAAAAGGCCTGAGGAACTCCACCCGCATTGTCATCGGCGGCGGCGCCACGGAAAAGAGCCTGGTCGAAAAGCTCGGTGTGGACGCCCAGACAAGGGATGCGTACGAAGGGATCGGCATCATCAAGTCCTGGGCCGCACAGACCGGCTCTGATATTGAAACCAAGGAGGCCGTGGCATGAACAGCGCCAAAAGAATCTATCCAAAGGACAGCATGACCGCCCAGCAACGCTTTGATGCAGCGGTACGTCTTGAAACCCCGGACCGTGTGCCCCTGTCCCTCATGCTCTACTACTTCGCTCCGGTCTACGCGGGCGTGTCCATGCACCAATACATGGCTGACCCCGGAACCTATGCCTCGGTGATGAAAAAGGTTTGGGAGGAAGTCGGCCCGTGGGACATTTACTACAACATCCACCCCGTATCGCGTCTCATCTACAGCTACGTCCTTATGATGCGGACCCTGTGGCCCGGTTATGAACTGGCCGAAGATGAAATGGCCAAGGTCGAAGAGATCACCTACATGAATCCCGAGGATTACGACTCGGTGATTGATGGACCGGAATTGCTCGGTGACACTCTCTTCCGGCTGCGCATGCTAGGACGTTTCTGCAAGGAAGCCGAAGGCGCGGGCATAGCCAGCCTCGCAACCCGGATGATCATTCACCTGGCGCGTCAGGTGCGGAACTGGCGAAAGGATTTCAAATGGTGGAGGGAACAGGGTGCCGCCATCCAGATCGGCTGCCAGGCGGAGATGCCCTTTGACACCTTCTCCCAGGCGCGGAATGTCCTCAACTTCTCCATGGACCTCATGAGGACCCCGGAAAAGATCGGCCAGGCGTCAACCAGGCTGGCGGCAAGCTACGCGACCTTTTCCGTGACCGTGGCGCGCCTAATGGGTGTGCCCACTGTCCAGTGCTATTGCCACAGGTCCTCCAACAGCTTCATCTCGCCCAAGCAGTTCGAAGAACTGGCGCTGCCCGGGCTGGAGGTCGTTGTGAACCGCATTGTGGACGCGGGGATGACGCCCATCCTCCACTGCGATGGAGACTGGCTCAAAAATCTTCCATCCATGCGCCGCCTTCCGGCCGGCAAGGTGGTGCTGCAACTGGACGGCCTCACCGATATCTTCCGCGCCAAGGAAGTCATCGGCGACCGCATGTGCATTTTCGGCGACGTTCCCGCCGCGCTTCTGGCGGAAGGCACTCCCACGGAGGTCGGGGAATACTGCCACCGTCTCATCGAGGAAGTGGGCAAGGGCGGCGGATTCATCCTGGCTGCGGGCTGTGAAGTCCCCCCCAATGCAAAGGCCGAATGCGTTCGCGCCATGGTGGATGCCGTAAAAAAATACGGCTATTACGGCGAACGCGTCAGCCCGCCGGTGGCCGCGTAGGAAGGGTGGTGGCGCATGTTCACGATTGTGGGAGAACGCCTGAACACCTCGCGGAAGCCGGTGAAGGAGGCCGTGCGGCAACGTGACGCCGCCTTTGTGGCCCAAGAGGCGCGCAGGCAGGTGGACGCGGGCGCGCACTGGATCGAGGTGAACGCGGGAACCTTTGGCGAGGACGAGCAGGAGCATCTTTTCTGGCTCATGGACGTGGTGGCCAAGGCTGTGGACGCGCCCATGGCCGTGGACAGCGCCAGTCCGGCCACCATCGCCCAGGCCCTCGAACGCTCGGACCGTACGGTAATGGTCAATTCGATAAGCCTGGAAACCAACCGGTTCGAGCCCGTGCTCACGGCTGTGGAAGGAAAAAATTGCCACCTGGTGGCCCTGTGCATGAACGACGCGGGTATGCCCCGTGATGCGGAAGAAGTGGTGGACAGGGCCGTCCGGCTGGTGGAGGGGATCGAGTCAACGGGAATCCCCCGGGACCGCATCCATGTGGACCCCCTCATCCAGCCTGTGGCCACGGACGCCTCCAAAGGGGTCATGGCCATGGATTCCATTCGCGGAATCCACCAGCGACTGCCCGGGGTGAATACGCTCTGCGGCCTGTCGAACATCTCCTTTGGCATGCCGCAAAGAAAGGCGATCAACCGGTGTTTCCTGGCGCTTCTCCTGTCCGCCGGGCTCACCGGGGCCATCCTCGACCCCCTGGACACCCCTCTCATGTCCATGATGATGACAGGGAAGATGCTTTTGGCCAAAGACCCGTATTGCATGGGATACGTCAAGGCGGCTCAGGCGGGGAAAATCGTTTGACCACGCGGCGCAGGGGGGAAGATATGGACGCGGCGATGCGAATCCCCAATCCGGGGGACCAGGCGAAAGCCCCTGGGCTGATGGCAAAAAATCGGCCGCTGGAGTTTGCGCCTCCCGGCTCGGACGAACTCCTGGAAAAAACCGTCCGCACCATGGGCTGCCCTTCCCCAGAGGCGGCGGGACCGGCCGTGGTCCGGGCCGTGGGAGACCTGTACGAAACAATGTGTTCCTGGCTTGAACCCGCCTCCCTATTCTCCTGGACGCAGCTGGATAGCATCGAAAAAGGTGCAATCCTGGCCGGTGACGTGCGCGTGCCAAGCGCCAAATGGGCGCGGCTTGCGTCCATATGCGAAGACGCGACAGGGCTGGTGGCGTTCGCGGTCACCATTGGGACGCGTATCGAGGCAGGCATCAAGGAACTGTCCGAAACCTCCCTGGTGTCCTCCTATGTTGCGGACGCAATGGCCTCGGTGCTGGCCGAACATTTTGCGGATGCGGCCGAAGACCATGCAGCGGCGAGTCTTGCGGATGCCGGTTTGCACGGCACGTCGCGTTTCAGCCCCGGTTACTGCGACCTGCCCCTGGAGGCGGGGCAAAAGGCCCTCACCACGCTGCTGGACCCGTTGCCCGCCGGGTTGCGGGTCATGCCCTCCGGCCTTATGCGGCCCAGAAAATCGGTTACCGCGTTCCTGGTCGCCGCCCGGCATGTCCCGCACAAAACCCCTTGTTTCCTGTGCGCGCGAGACTGTCCCCACCGGAGGGAACCCCGCTAACGGTAGCGCCTCTACTTTGCCCGTTTCGGCAAATGGCCGGGATAGGGATACCCTGCCGGATCAGAACCTCACCACGTTGTGGGACAAGGCGTCCTCGTATCGGGCAGTGCCGGTCCTGCCCACCAGTTCCTCCTCCTGGAGGGCCAACAGGACGTTGGGGTCGAATTCCATCCAGGCCATGCCCCGGCGGCCCTCGACGTCCCGGCCGATGCAGGTGCCCCGGAGCGGCACGCCGTGGGCATGGTACCAGATGGTGTAGGCCTCCACGGTGAAGGGGCCGTCGAGCTTCTCCTTCGGGGGCGGCAGAGCCGTGGCGTCAATGGCCTGCTGGAGCGCGGAGTCGTCCCGGTCCGTCCAGGGGTTTTCCGGCGGTTCGCCCCCCAGGATGGTGACCGCGTGCTTGGTGTTGAACCATCCCAGGCCCGTGGCCAGGGCCTTCACGGACCGGTCGGCCCGGATACGGTCCGCCAGGGTGGCGATGCCGTGGAGGGAATAGTTGTTCCCCGGCCCGCCGAAGTAAGGAAGCCCGCCCGTCACCGTCATGGGCCGGGGGTCGTCTTCGGGGATGCCCAGTTCGGCCATGGCGATCTGAACCACCGAGGTGAAGCAGGAATACAGGTCGAACAGGTCCATGCCGTTGATGGTCAGCCCGGCCTGGGCCAGGGCCAGGCGGCCGCACTCGCCGATGGCCGGGGAATCGAAGAGCCTGGGCCGGCGGCACATTTCCCACACGTTGTCCAGTTCCGCACCTCCCAGGGGGTACACGAAAGCCCCGGGGTCCACCCCCAGGTCCCGGGCCTTTTTTTCGCTGGTCAGGATGACGCAGGCGGAAAGGTCCACGTGGATGTTGGGGTTCATGCGGATGGTGTAGGGATAGGCCACGTAGCGGTTTTTCGCCATAGGGGTGATGATTTCCCGGCCGGAAAGACCCTCCCGGTTCCAGGCATGGGGGTTTTGGGCCGCCACGGCGGCCATGCGCTCGCAAAGCGCCCCCAGGGCCCGGCGGTGTTCTTCCAGGCTCCGGCCCCGGGAATGGCGGAAGGCGTTCTCAAAAGCCGCGTAGGTGTAGGCCGGGGCCATCCAGTCATAGTGGTTTTCCAGGTCCGTGGAGCCGAGCCGGTCGTCCCCTTCCATGGAGGCCGGGGGCTCGGCAGGGTCCCAGTCCAGGGCCACCTGGCCCTTGCCCGCCCGGCGCTTGGCGCAGTCCGCCTCGCCCCCGGCGATGAGCACGCACTCGGCCCGGCCCGCAGCGATGTCCCGGGCCGCCTGGTTCACGGCCTTCACGGGCGTGTTGCCCCCCAGGACGCCGTACTCGGCCTTTTTGGGAGAAAGGCCCAGGGCCTTGATCAGGCGTCCGGGCATGTCCGCGTAAGTGTGGGACAGGACGTTCATTACGTACACGCGGTCCACGGCCCGGGCCAGCTCCGGCGGGCCCGCGCTGGCCAGGGCCCTTTCCCCGGCCCGGACCATTAGCCCCACTGGGTCCAGGGGCCGGGGTTCGTCCATGGGCTGGACGTACTGGCCCTGGCCCACCACCACGGGAATGTTCCTGTCCGCCATGCGCTTTCTCCCCTTTCCTCGGCCAGGGGTTGACCGGGAAGCCAGGTTGTAGGATAAGGCCCCGGAAACCGAGGTTTGCTCAAAAGAAAGACCCCTCCATGGACCCCCTCTGGCTCATCGTGACCCTGTCGGTTCTCGGCCCCATCGCAGGCTCGGCGCTGGGGGTGATCCGGCGGCCATCCTACGAGGTGATCTGCAACCTGCTCTGCTTTGCGGCCGGGGTCATGCTGGCCATCAGCTTCCTGGAGCTCATCCCGGAGTCCATCCGCCTTTCGGGGATAGGCACCTGCGTTTTCGGACTCGTTGCCGGGTCGGCGGCCATGTTCGGCGTGGACCGTCTGGTGCCCCACATCCACCCGGGTCTCTGCGCCCAGGAGCAGGGGAAAAACCTCCAGCGTACCTCCCCCTACCTCCTGACAGGCATCTTCATGCACAACCTGCCCGAGGGCATGGCCATCTCCATCGGCGGGGCTGCCGACGCCTCGGTTTCCGTGACCATCGCCGTGGCCATCGCCATCCACAACATCCCCGAGGGGGTGTGTACCGCCGCGCCCTACTACCTGGCCACGGGACGCCGGGGCCGGGCCTTTTTCCTGTCCTCCCTGACAGCCGCGCCCATCCTGGCGGGTTTCCTGGCGGGCCGGTTCCTCCTGGCAGGCGCGGGGGACAATGTCCTGGGCTTCATCGTCGGCGCCACGGCCGGACTCATGATCTATATCACAGCCGACGAACTCATCCCCAACGCCCGGGCCGGGGAAAGCCACCTCACCATCTTCTCCCTCATGGCCGGGGTGATCTTCGTGCTCCTCATGGGTTTTTCGTAAGGGACGCCGAGGCCGGTCGGGCCTCCACGGCCAGAGCCGGAGCCTCCTCTCCCTCCAGGGCCGGGGCTGCGTCCCGGATGGCCATGAGGTCCGCCATGACGGCGGTCATGGTGCGGGAAGCCAGCATCTCGAACTCGTCCTGGATCTCCCCGGTGGTCTTGAAGCAGTACCGGAAGGTGGCCAGCCCGAACCGCACGTAGAAGTTGTCCGCAAACTCCGTCACCCCCTTGATGTCCAGGCCCACGTGCTCCGGATCCTCCAGGTTCCAGGAAAGGCGCATTCGGCTTCCCCTGCCCCCGTCCGCCTGGACCAGGGTCTGGGTGAAGGAGTTGATGTACTCGTCCAGGTTGGAGGGGATGGCCAGATCCACCACCCACTTGGGCACCGCTCCGCCAAGCTTGCCCGTCACCGTGGTGGTGCCGATGTCCTTCAAGGCCAGGTCCAGGGAGGCCTTGTCCGGCCGGTTCCTGTACACGGCATCCACCTGGATGTCCGGGGTGTGGTAGGCCAGGCCGTAGACGCTCACCGAGACGTTCGAGGTGATGTGAAAGGAATAGTCCGCCAGTTCGGTGGCGGAGAACTCCTCCTCGAACACGGGCATGCCCTGCCCGTCCATGGGGATGTAGCGCCCCTGACGGGTGAGCATCTTCAGGGTGATGATGTCCCGCTCGCTCTCGGACACGAATTCCGCAATGGTGTGGCCCTGGTCATTGGTGAAACGGCTGCTGAAACGGAAGAGGCCCCGGAGGTCGTCCAGGTACTTGCCCAGGCGGGGATAGTCCCGGGTGATGACGTCCACCCTGGGGAAGATGCGCAGGGTGCAGCGGGTGAACGCCTGGCCCTGGTGCTCCTCCCGCACCAGCTCCGTGTGGAGCATGTAGGTGTAGTCCTTCATGATGACGGCCAGATGGGGCATGCACTTGTAGAACTCGTGGATCACCTGGAGGCTTTCCACGGGAATGAAGCGGTTGGAACGTTTCCGGAGCTTCTGCATGGCCTTGATGTTGGCCGGGTCCGAGACCCGCATGAACCCCTCGCCCAGGGCCAGGATGTTTTCGTGGGTCAGCTCACCGCTGTCCGCACAGATGTCCATCCAGCCTTTGAAGGAACGCCCTCCGGCAGGACAGTCATCCCTCCTTTCCAGACCCAGCTCGGCCACGAAGCTCCCCAGGCTCTTCCGGGGGCACAGGCCCGACTCCGGGGGCACCACGTCCAGCCAGTAGGTGTCCCCCTGGTTGACGCCCATGAACACCGCTCCCCGGCCGCCGGCGGGCAGGGGCGAAAGATGGTCGCTCTCGTAGAAGGCCGGGAAGTCGAACCTGGCGAGGGATTTCAGGAAGTATTGGGTCAGATCCTCGGCCTTGGGTCCCAGGCGCACTTCCGTGCGGTGAAGCAGGCGCATGAGTTCCAGGCCCTTTTCAGCCCCGCGTCCATTGTGCGCCGAGTCCCGGATGGCGTCGTCGAAGTTGTAAACAGCCACGCAAGCGGTGGCAACGGCCACGAGGAGGATGAGGAAGGTGCGCATGGAAAGACTTTCCGGCCCGGAAGGACCATCCGGCCCTGCCGGGAACCCGGACCCGTCCCCGGACGGGCGGCGGATCCTCAATTTTTCGTGAAACGATCGGTTTATTCCGCCGAAGGAGGCGGACAGGCGGATTGATCCGAATAATATAACGGATGTTCCGGGAAATAACCAGCCTTGGGTGGGCCGGGTGTTCGGGGTTTGGGACGGAGGGGCAAAAGTTGATGGTGATGCAAATAGGTCGTGAATCTACCAAAACCGTCATTCCTGCGAAGGGCGGCATCCGGTTTTTCAACACATTACAAAGACCCTGGATCCCGGCTCCCCGTTTTTACGGGGACAGGCTCCGCCGGGATGACGACCTGTTGAAGGCCATCAAATATCAGTCCTTTGGAAAAACAGCCCAAGCGGAGTCCCCCCCCTTTGAAAAAGGGGGGCCAGGGGGGATTTTCCCAACGTTTCAAACGCTTGGGCCAAATCCAGGTGCCTCCCAGGCAAACCGGGGAAAACCAAACCACCGGAATCGGCCCCTTCTTCCAGCAACCGCTCCAAATTCTCAAGACTCATCGGTCCAGGGGCTGGATCAGTTCCTCGAAATAGCGGTGCACGGCCTTGGGCAGGTTCCGGTAATCCATGCCCGCGATGCGGGGGAAGAGATCCCGGGAATTGGCCGTGTTCCAGAATAGCACGGTCTTCTTCATGCCCCGGGCGGTCCGCCCCCGGTGGGCCAGGGCACCTAAGGCCTTGCCCGTGTAGGTGCCCTCCAGGGAGATCCCCTCCAGCGCGGCCAGGCCCACGGCTTCCATGCATTCGCGGGTGAAGCTACCGTATCCCCGGCCGATGAACCCGTCCACGATCCGGGGCTCCGAGCCCTGGGGAGGGGCCTCGGGAAACGTCGCGTCCGCCTTGTGGAGGACCTTGGCGGTCCGGGCCATGAGCCGGGTGAGGCCCGGGGGGTTGGCAAAGGTGCTGTCCACCACCCGCACCCCCATGACCGTGGATTTCAGCCCGGCGGCCCAGAGCCCCAGGGCCAGGCCCGCAGCCGTGCCCATGGAGCCCAGGGGCGTCCAGATCTCATCGGGCTCGGGGCATTGCCCCGCCCGGACCTGGGCGGCCAGCTCAAAGGCCGCGTTCACGTAACCGGCCACGCCCTCGGGGGAGGAGCCTCCGAAGGGGATGACAAAGGGCGTCCGGCCCGTACGCCTCCGGCCCCGGGCCAGCTCGGCGGCCGTGCCCCCGGCCATGGCCAGGGCGTGGGAAAAATGGCGGATGCGGGCGCCTGCGAAAAAATCGGCCAGGAGGTTTTCCCGCACGCGCCGGGAATTGGGCTGGGGCACCAGCAAGAGAATGGCCCCCAGGCCGATTTTTTTGGCATACAGAGCCGTGGCCAGGGCGTGGTTGGAGCCCGCGCAGCCAAAAGTGAGGACCTCCCGGACCCCGGCATCCACGGCCCGGGCCAAAAGGAACTCCAGCTTGCGCACCTTGTTCCCTCCGTAGAGCCCGCCGGAAATATCGTCCCGCTTCACCCAAAGCCCGGGCACCCCGATCCTCTCCCCCAGCCCTGGAGCCGCCTCCACAGGAGTGGGTCCGGCCATGAGAGGAACCCGGGAGAGATTTTGCGAAAGAGCGGGATAGGTGTCAAACAGGGGAATCATGGGACAGCCTCCTCCAAGGCGTTGGAATTACAGGGCTTAATTGCCAGTGGTGCCCGAGCTTTCTTATGTCAACGGCATTGAGTGGCACCCGTGGAACCCGGCTATTTCTTTTCTTCCTGTTTATTGTTTTGGTCCTTTCCTTGTTCCTTTTGAGTCTGTTGCTGCCGCTGTTGTTTCTGCTTCTCTTGTTGCCGTTGTTGTTCTTCGAGCCTAATCTCTCTATCAGAGTCACTCATGACTTCCTCCATTTTGGTTGGCAAAGTGTAAATCATAGTAGTGGTCCATCCGAGCCGTTTACGTTTTTTTTGACATTGGATACATGCACGTAGAACTGAATAACCTGAATATCATCCGGAACAAAAAAGTCTGTCGGAATAGCGTCACTCTCTCCTGGCTCGATTTCAATTGGGCCCTTTTTCCAATCCCAATTGTGACCAGCTAACATTGGCCAAGAGAGATGTGTCTCCCCTTTTAGCACGGGATCAAATCCCTTATCCACCAGAGTATGGACTTCTTCGGGAAGTGGTATCACTGTTCTTAGCCGGAGTTCTGCAGAGGGAATACGGGCTATTACTGCGCCTACGTTCCTCATCTCTACTACAGTATGGAAAATCCAACCATTGCGAATTTTCATAGGATGGTTCTGGATGGACAAATCTAAACGGGGAAAAGCAATCCGCTGCCTAATGAAAAGCATATAAGCCCAGAACCCACCAGCCAAAATGGCGGCGGCTGTCAGGAAACCTTGAGTTATGCTTCCAAGGATCTCCCAGTTTTCAAGAGATTTCCACCAGCAGATTGGTTCCATGTAATGGCCCTTCTTCCGGCTTCCCCGCCTAGAGGGCGGGCCTGTACCGAGCAAGATCATCAGCTTACCGGCGGCGTAACATCCTGTCAAAGCGGTTTGCCGGGAAATCGTCGGAAGCTTGCAAAAACCGTGTGGTTCGGTCATGCTGGATAGCTAGTGTCTGTCCAAAAACCCCTTTTTCCGGGCGGAAGCAAGGGTAGTGATGGGCCGTCATGCCGCCCGTCGGGGCCTACCGGGGTCCGGTCCGTTCATTTCCCGCGAAGTCGGGCCTTCCCCTGATCTTTCAGGGCGCA
>JAHJUF010000280.1 GCA_018829095.1 Pseudomonadota bacterium
ACTTTGCGTTTTCCAGTGGTTGCGTTTTCTTTCCCGAAAGCGTCGTGGATGCGAAAATGGGCCCGCATGGAGCGGTTGTCCAAAAGGATATCGGGTTTATGAATCGGCCCGGGTTGGGTTCCCCCCTTTGAAAAAGGGGGGGCAGGGGGGATTTTTTTCCGGTATTCCTGCTGGTTCCCCTTTTTCCGATGTCTTCCGGGAAAAAGGGGAACCAGCAGGAGTCCCCGGAAACCGGCCGTTATTCGGGCAACCGCTCCAAAGCCTTCCTTGGCGGGGTGGATGTGATGGAACACACTCCAAACGCCCCGGCCCTGACCGGGCTGGCCCGGGTTGGGGCAACGGCCCGGCGGATTTCCCGGGTCCTGGCCGACTTACTGTGGCCCGAGCCCTGCGCGGCCTGCGGCGTCATGCTGGCGGCGGCCCCGGCGGTCCCCGGCCGGGAAGGGGGATTGCCTCCGGCTCTGGCTCCCCTGGCGTCCTGCCTGTGCCCCCAGTGCCTGTCCCTGTGCCATCCCATCGCCGTGCCCCTGTGTCCCCTTTGCGGGCTGCCCTACGCCCCGGAGGCCGTGGGCCACGAGTGCTCATGGTGCAGAGACCGGCGTCCCAGGTTTGTCTCGGCCCGTGCGGCCGGGGTGTACGGCGGCCCCCTGCGCCTTGCCATCCACCGCTTCAAGTACAGCAGGCGCTCGGGCCTGGCCCGTCCCATGAGCCGCTCCCTGGCCCAGGCGTTTCTTGCCTTTTACGGGCCGGAAGGGGCGGACGTGGCCGTGCCCGTGCCGCTCCATATCGGCCGCCTCCGGCACCGGGGCTTCAACCAGGCCCTGCTCCTTCTGGGCGGCTTCGGCCCGGAACACGGTCTGCCGCCCGTGGCTCCCCGGGCTCTGGTCCGGACCCGGAACACTCCGCCCCAGGTGGGGCTCTCCGCCCGGGAGCGCACCGTGAATCTGAAGAACGCCTTTGCCGTGTCTGACCCGGCTGCTGTCCGGGACCTCCGGGTGCTCCTGGTGGATGACGTGTACACCACCGGCGCCACGGCCGAGGCCTGCTCCCGAGAGTTGTTGAAAGCCGGGGCCCTGGAGGTGAAAGTCCTGACCCTGGCCCGGGTCATGTAGGGATGGGGTATGGATGAAAAACTTTCCGATTACCCGGAGTTTTGGAACGAGCCCATGAAATCCAAGGTGTTGAGCATTCTTCAGCTCAAGGAGGAGGTGGCCCGGGTGAAAAGCTCGGGCCGGACGGTGGTGTTCACCAATGGCTGTTTTGACCTCATCCATGCGGGCCACGTGCGCTACCTGGCCGAGGCCCGGGCCCAGGGGGACGTCCTGGTGGTGGGGGTGAATTCGGACGCCAGCGTGGCGGCCATCAAAGGCCCGTCCCGCCCCCTGGTGCCCCAGGACCAGCGCGTGGAGGTGGTGGCCGCCCTGGAGTCTGTGACCTGGGCAATCCTGTTTGACGACGACACCCCCGAGGCCCTCATCCGGGAAATCCTGCCCCAGGTCCTGGTGAAGGGCGCGGACTGGCCCGAGGACCAGATCGCCGGGGCCGCCACGGTCAAGGCCGCCGGAGGCCGGGTGGTGCGGGTGCCCCTGGAGGGGAGCCTGTCCACCACGGGCATCATCCGGAAGATTCTTGCCACCTTTGGCCCGGACGCCAGCGGGCTCACAGAGCTTACGGACAAGGGGGGCGACTAGGGTGCGCGCGGGAATCCTCCAGTTCAACGTGGCCCTGGGCAACGTGGCGGCCAACCTGTCCCGGGTCCGGGCCGGACTCCGGGACCTGGCCCGGCGGGGAGCCGAGCTGGTGGTCCTGCCGGAGATGTGGTCCTGCGGGTTCGACAACCTCCGCCTGGCCGAACATGCCCGGCGGACGCCCGGGGTCCTGGACGATCTGGCCGTGGAGGCCCGGCGGCTTTCCCTGTGGGTGGCGGGCAGCCTGCCCGAGGCGGCGGACGGGGGCGTCTACAACACCGCCTACGTCCTGGACGCCGATGGGGAGATCCGGGCCGCCTACCGCAAGGTGCACCTCTTTCCCATGACCGGTGAGTCCCGGTACTTCCTGGCAGGGGACCGGGCCGTGTCCTGCCCCACCCCCTGGGGCCGCCTGGGCATCCTCACCTGTTTCGATCTGCGCTTCCCGGAGCTGGCCCGGGCCCTGGCCGCCGGAGGCGCCACCATCCTGGCGGTCTGCGCCCAGTGGCCCATGGCGAGAATCCCCCACTGGGACCTCCTCCTGGCCGCCCGGGCCCTGGAGAACCAGGTTTTTGCCATTGGGGCCAATCGCACCGGCGCGGACCCGGACCTCGCGTTCGGCGGCCGATCGGCTGTGGCGTCCCCGGGCGGCGAGATCCTGGCCCGGGCCCCGGCCCGCCGGGGAGCCCGGCTGGTGGCGGACCTGGACCTCTCCGAAATCACCCGGACCCGGAAAACCATGCCCTGCCTGGACCTGCGGGTGCCGGGGGCTTATGGGGAGGTGGAGGGGTG
The DNA here is from genome assembly GCA_018829095.1 of Pseudomonadota bacterium. Lineage (GTDB taxonomy): Bacteria > Desulfobacterota > Desulfobacteria > Desulfobacterales > Desulfatibacillaceae > JAHJUF01. Next base: position 2,481 of record JAHJUF010000280.1, read on the forward strand.
AAGGGGTTGAAAAAGAAGGAACGCGGATTTTGGAGACTTGGAAAAGAGGCTATGCGGATAACGCAAAGGGCTAAATAGGAAAAGTGGATTCTATAGGGGATTGGGGGCAAGGATTGATGGCCTCGTAAAAAGCGGAACAGCTACGATCTTCGTCATTCCTTCGAAAGCAGGAATCCATTCTTTTTCAAAGGATTATGGACCCCCGCAATTCTTCCATCCCCCCTCTACAGCTCCGGCGGGCCGGCGGGGATGAGGCAGATGACTGTCAGGGATTCGCCCCCCGTGTTCTCGATCTGGTGGGTGAGGTTCCCGGGGATGAACACGGCGCAGCCCGGTTCCACTTCCTTCCACTCCTCTCCAAAGAGCATCCTTCCCCTGCCCGCGTGGATGAAGATTTCGTGCTCCCAGTCGTGGGCGTGCCGGGGGGTGTGGCCTCCGGGCTCCACCACGAAGGCGCGCATGCAGAATTTTCCCGCGCCGTCCTCCTTGCCGATGAGCACCCTGCCTTCCACCCCTTGGGCTGGCTCCTGGTCAAAGCGCTTGGGCGCGATTTCCGTATAGTGAATCCTCTTGCCTTGCATGGGGTCTCCTTGGGGGTCGGGAATCCGGCTCGGTCAACCAGGGAGTTTTTACCAGACTTCGGTCCCTTGGGCAAAAGAAAGGGGAGCGGGCAGGGGTATCTGGTTGCGTTCATTCGGGGAGGTTGGGGCGGGCGGGGACGGGATCAGGATTCCCGGTCGTCCAGGACCTCCCGAATGGTCTGGGCCAATTCCCGGAAGCCCACGGGTTTCAGGAGAACCCGGCAAATGGCGCCGGAGGCCTTCTTGCCTTCCGGGACCTCGGAAAACCCCGTGCAGAGGATCACGGGGAGGTCGGGCCGCAGGGCGCGGATCTTTTCGGCCAGGCTGCCGCCGGTGATCTTGGGCATGGTGCGGTCCGTGATGACCAGGTCAAAGGCTCCGGGCTCCAGGCGCAGGGCTTCCAGGGCCCGGGGGCTTTCGGTGAAGGCGGACACCTGGTACCCCATCTTTTCCAGGAATTTCTTCTGGAGATTCACGATGGATGGTTCGTCGTCCACCAGGAGCACCCTCTCCGATCCACCGGCCGGCATCTCCTGCACCGGGGCGGCGGCGGCCTGGGTTTCCGCGCCTTGCACCATGGGAAGGAACACCTCCACGACCGTGCCGTGGCCGGGCTCGCTCTTGATCCGGATGCCGCCGTTGTGGCTGGTGACGATTCCGTGGACCGTGGATAGCCCCAGGCCCGTGCCCTCGCCCTTGGGCTTGGTGCTGAAATAGGGATCGAAGACCCGCTCCAGAATTTCCTGTTCCATGCCGGTTCCGGTGTCGGCGACGGACAGGATCAGGTATTTCCCAGGGGGCAGATTTTCGGAGACTGCCGCCTCTCCGGCGGAAAATTCCGCACGGGTCAGCCGTATGGTGATGGCCCCTCCATCGTCCCGCATGGCGTGGGCCGAGTTGGTGCAGAGATTCATGACCACCTGGTGGATCTGGGATGGGTCGGCCAGGACCATGCCCGTGTCCGGCGGGATGTCTGTCCGGATCTCGATGTAGGAGGGCAGGGAGGCGCGCAGCAGAGTCAACGCTTCCTTGACGATGGGCGCTGGATTCATGGGCTCTTTCCGGTGCTCCACCTGGCGGGAGAAGGCCAGGATTTGACGCACCAGGTCCCGGGCCCGGCCGCCCGCCTTGTAAATCTCCTGGAGGCTGCCGTGGAGTTCGGAGCCTTCCACGGCGGCGTCCAGGGAAAGCTCGGTGAAGCCCATGATGGCGGAAAGGATGTTGTTGAAGTCGTGGGCGATGCCTCCCGCCAGGGTTCCCAGGGCCTCCAGGTGCTGGGACCGGCGGATGTGGTCCTCCAGGTCCCGGGACTTGTCCCGGGCGGCTTCCAGGCCGGTCAGGCCCGTTACCACCATCAGGCTGCCTGCCGGGTTCTCCTTTTCCGGCTCCATGGGAGTGGCGGAAATCAGGGTGGGAATGGATGGCCCCTCCGGCCGGGGGAGCCAGGCCGGGGCCCAGAGTCCGTTGACGCCATGGCCCGGACCGGTCCTGTTTTCAGGCTTCTCCCCGGAAATCCGGCGGAGCAGTTCTTCCCGGCTTTCCGGGGCGGACAGGTCCGCCAGGGCCGGGGTCCAGTCCATGGTTCCATGGGCGGGCGATTCCTTTGCAAAAGAACCTTTTCCCTTGTCTTCCTTTTTCGAGTGGCCATCGGAGTCCATGGTATCCTCCATCGGAAAAGGGATTGCCCTAGGGCAAGACTTTCCCGTGCAACCCTGTTTCCGGTGGCAAAAGGCAACGGAAACGGGCCGCCAAATGCCTCCTCCGGGCTGAATAATTTTATTGGCACAATAAATACCATGCCGGGTATCCGCTTTCAACTGATTTTCAGGGGGCGGGCAAAATTTTTTTCAGTGTTTGATGAGATGGTACGTGTAATCGCCCCTGTCATTACCTGCCCCTTGCCGAAACCGCAGCCCCGGTCCGGCCCCTCCCCATCCGGGCCTTGCCGGACGCTGGGTTTGTTAGTAAGGTGGAGGCCCAAACCACGCGGGAGGAAACCTTGGACGCCATCGCCATTTTCGCCAAACCCCAGCCCGAGCCCCAGGAAAAGGCCGAGGAACTGGCCCGCTGGCTCAAGGACCGGGGCGTGGGCGTGGTGCGCAAGGTTTCCGGCCCTCCGGTGACGCATTTGGAATCCGCCAGGGCCGATGACGTGCCCGGCCAGGTGGGTTGCATCGTGGTCCTGGGAGGCGACGGCACCTTTCTTTCGGCAGCCCGGTGGGCGGGCCCCCGGCCCATCCCCATCCTGGGGGTGAAGTTCGGGGAGGTGGGATTCCTTTCCGAGATCAACCAGGACGACCTTTTCGAGGTGGTGGAGGCGGTGCTGATGGGCCGGTTCGGCCTTCAGGAGCGCTCCCGGCTCCGGGTACGGGTCACGGAGGACGGGCGGACGGTCACGGAGCAGCTGGTGTTGAACGAGGTGGTGGTGAACAATGCCACCCTGGCCCGCCTGGCCCATATCCCCACCTGGGTGGATGGGGAATACCTCACCACCTACCGGGCGGACGGCCTCATCGTGGCCACCCCCACGGGGTCCACCGCCTACAGCCTGGCGGCCGGGGGCCCGGTCATCCATCCGGCCGTGGCCGCCCACGTGCTCACCCCCATCTGCCCCTTCACCCTCACCAACCGTCCCCTCATCGTGCCGGACACGGCCAAAATCCGCCTGGGCCTGGAATACCGGGGCTCGGACGTCTCGGACGTGACGCTGACCTTCGACGGCCAGGCCGGGCTCGCGGTCTGCCACCGCCATGAGATCCACGTGGAAAAGGCGGACCATCCCCTGCTTCTCGTGAAGGTGCCCCGCCAGTCCTATTTCGAGGTGTTGAAGACCAAGCTCCGGTGGAGCGGCGGCAAGCCCTGAGCCACCCGGAAAGGAGACCCCCGGTGGGAGAAAAGCGGGTTCGCCTGGAGAGCGACGGCCTGAAGCTGGAGGGGCTCCTGGAGATCCCCAAGGGCGCGGCCCGGGGCGTGGTGGTGACCCACCCCCATCCCCTGTACGGCGGCGACATGCACAGCCCCGTGGCAGCCGGACTGGCCCGGGCGTATGCTGATGCCGGGTTCGCCGCCCTCCGGTTCAACTTCCGGGGAGTGGGCAAAAGCCAGGGGACCCACGACCACGGCCGGGGGGAGATGAACGACGTGGCCGGGGCCGTGGAATTCCTCTGGAAAAAGGGCCTGGAACCCGTGCACGTGGCCGGGTATTCCTTTGGGGCCTGGGTGGCCGGCCGTATGGCCCAGCAGGGGCTTCTGGAAACGCCCCTGGTCCTGGTGGCCCCCCCTGTGACCATGCTGGATTTTTTGCCTGATGCCCCCATGCCCGGCCTGACCCTGGTGGTGGCCGCATCCCGGGACGATTTCGGGCCCCCGGAACTGGTGGGGAGCATGGCCTCCCGGTGGAACCCCGCCGCCAGCCTGGCCGTGGTCCATGGCGCGGATCACTTCTTCTACAATCACCTGGCCGAGCTCACCCGCCTGGTGAGCCTCCACCTTATCAAAACCGCCGGACCTCCGGGCCCGGAGGCATGAGACCGGAGCCGCGTCTGGCTCCCCATCCCCAGGTTTCCATGTCCACCCGTGCCCGCCCCCCCTATTCCTTTTATCTGACCCTCCTGGCGGTGGGCTCATCCTCCGTGGCTCTCCAACTCATCCTGGTGCGGGAATTTCTTGCCATCTTCGGCGGCAATGAGCTGGTGGTGGGGGTGACCCTGGGAATCTGGCTCCTGGCCCAGGGAGCGGGAACCTGGCTTGGAGGTCTGGCGGCCCGACAGGCAAAAAACCTCTGGGGGCTGATCCACGCTGGGCACCTGGTCCTGGCGATCCTGGGGGTGGCGGCCCTGTTCGCGGTCCGGGTCCTGCCTCTGGCCTGGGTCCGGGGCAGCCAGCCGGGGTTCGTTGCCTTCCTGTTCACCTCCCTGGCGGTCCTGGTGCCCTACGGCCTGGCTTCCGGCGTCATGCTCCCCCTGGCCGGGCGGATTCCCACGCAGGGCGCGGCTGGCCGGGTGTACGCCTGGGACACGGCCGGAGACATCCTGGGGGGGCTCGTGTTCGGCTTGGTGCTGGTGTGGGCGCTCACCCACTGGCAGAGCGCCGCGGCCTTTGGTTTCCTGCATCTGGCCGCCGGTGCCGGGGCCGCGAAAAAGGCGGGATACAGCCGATGGAGAAGGGCGGGGGGTATCCTCTGCGCGGCCCTGGTGGGGGGATCCCTGTTTCTGGCGCCCCTGTCCCGGGCCATGCGGTTCCCGGGACAGGAGGTGGTCCTGTGGAAGAACACCCGTTTTTCCCAACTCGCGGTCACCCGGTCCGGGAACCAGTACAACCTGTGGCAGGACGGGGTCTGGCTCTACTCCTCCGGCGACCCCTCGGTGGAGAACCTAGCCCACCCGGCCCTGTGCCAGGTCCCTGAGGGAGCCCGGGTACTCCTGGTGGGGGGAGGGGTTCTGGGGCTGTTGACGGAAATCGCCAAACACCAGCCCTCCCGGGTGGATTACGTGGAGCTGGACCCCACCGTGCTGGCCCTGGACGATCTCCTGTCCGGCTCCCTGGCCGCCTCTGGGGCACGGGTCCACGTTGGAGACGGCCGGGCCTTCATCCGTCTGGCCGCCCCGGAGTCCTGGGACGTGATCCTGCTGGACCTACCGGACCCGGACAACGCCCAGCTGAACCGGTTCTACACCCGGGAGTTCTTCCACGAGGCCCGGGCCGCCCTGGCCCCGGAAGGCGTTTTTGCATTCACCCTGGCCGGTGCGGACAACTACCTGGACCCCCGGGGCCTGGCCCTGAACCGGGCCGTATACCAAGCCCTGGCCACGGCTTTTCCCCAGATCCTGGTCCTTCCGGGGGAGACCCATCATTTCCTGGCCTCGGACTCGCCCCTTTCCCTGGATATCGCGCCGGTCCTGGCCCGGCGGAGGATCATCACCCGGCAGCTGGAGCCCATCGACCTTCCCACCATGACCGACCCCATGCGGGTGGAAGGCCTGGCCGCCGAGCTTTCCAGCGGGGATGAACCCGCCAACGCGGACCTCTCTCCCCGGGCCTTTGGCCATATGCTGGACCTGTGGCTGGCCAGGAGCCAGGGCTCGGGATTCTGGATGTGGGCAACCGTGGCCGGGGTGGGGTTCCTCTCCCTGGTCGCCTGGAGCGGGTCGGCCGCCCGGATGACCCTCATCACCACCGGCTGCGCAGGCATGGGCCTGGAACTCGCCCTGATCCTCCTTTTTCAGGTGGTGTACGGATATGCCTACACGGCCCTGTGCCTGTTCGTGACCCTGTTCCTGGCCGGGTCGGCGGCCGGTGCCCTGGGGGCGTCCCGGGCCGGGGAGAGGGCCGGGGCCTGGGTGCGCCGGGGGGAGTGGGGCCTGGCCCTGGTCTTGGCCACAGCCCTGGCCTGCCTGCCCCTGGCGGAATCCGGACCCCGGGGAATCCTGTTCCTGGCCTGGGGGGTCATCCCCCTTCTCATCCTGGCGGCCGGGGCCCTCACCGGCATCCAGTTCGCCGCCGCCGCTTTGCTCCTGGCCTCCCGGTCCGCGTCCTCCACCATCGGCGGCCTGTACCTGGCGGACCTGGCCGGCGCGGCCCTGGGCACCGTGGTTCTGGGACTCGCCGCACTCCCCCGCCTGGGCATCGCCGGCGTTCTGGCTATCGCCCTTGGGCTGAAAATCGCCAACCTGGTTTTCAACCCCTTTGGCCGGAAGATGCGGGGAGGGTGAAAAACGAAAGGAAACCGCAGATTTCGCAGATAAAAAAAGGGGGGGGTATCCGGCTGAAGCGTACCCGGCCTCCAGGACAGGGCCCTTGCCGGAAGCGGTCCTGGCCGGGTTACCCCCCTTGGGAAAAGGGGGACAGGGGGGAGTTCTTTTTTTTGTTCAGCGTTTCATCTTTTTGGTCAGCCGCATTTTCCCGGGCCAGGCCCCTGGTCCGGATGCCGGTTCAGGCGCGAAGCGGAGTGGGAAGGGGACCCGCGCCGGGCTTGCCACCCGGATAAATCGGGAGCATTCTGGAAGGCGTTGATGCAGGCCCGCCCGGTGCCGGAGGGGGGCTTTCATTCCCAGGGCTGTTTTTTTGTCTGCGAAATCTGCGGATTTTTCTGTTTTTCAAGGAGGATCATCGTGCAATGCCGTAATCATCCTGACGTCGAGGCCCGTGTTCGGTGCGAGAAGATGCAGATCGGGTATTGTCAGGAATGCCTGGACAACTGCGAGGCCTGCACCGACCCTTGCGGGTATTGCAAGAACCGGGGCGGGTGCATCATCTGGGAGCTTTGCCGCAAGAGCCCCAAGCGTTACGAGCTGGAAGAGAAGATCAAGAAGGGGGAGCCCATTTGACGCCCCTTTTTCATGAGCGGGGGCAATGGGCACAGGAGGGATGCGGGTTTTCTCCTCCTGGGGGTATCCGCCCCGCCCTTCGGACCGGGTGGGGCGCCATGGGGGGCGGAAACCGTTGCCCACCCCCCCCGGCGCTTTCGTGTCCGCGCCTCTTTGGGGAAACTACTCCCCCCGGGATTCCAGTCTGGCCAGGCGCTGGCCGATTTCCTGGAGCATGGATTCCAGCCGCGCCAGCCGGTCGCTCATCTCCGGCTTTGTCTCGGCCTGGAAAGCCGGGTCATTCGGGGCACCCCAGGCCTGGCCCCGGCCGAAACCGGCCCGGCCACCACGAGCCCCCCTTCTGAAAAAGCGATCACCCGACGCGCAGCGTCCAAACCCGCCGCCCGTCATGGCCCCCTGTCCGCGGGGCCCGTTTCCGTCAAATTCCGGCATGGCAAACCTCCTCTTCTTTTCCCTGGGTGGGAATTCCGGCCCGGGCTGATCCCTGGCCTCAGTCCTCGTCCTTTTTTTCTGTGGCAGGGGGCGCTTTGCCCTGTCCGCCGGCTGCGGGCTTTTGTCCCCGTCCAAGACCGCGGCCTTTGCCGGTGCCGCCCTCCCGGCGGCATCCGCCGCCGCCGCCGCCCCGGCCGGTGCCCGGCCCCTGTCCCTGGGGCCCTGACTTGTCAAAATTGGGCATGAATGATACCTCCTTTCCTGCTCCTTGGTCCCCTTGGAGCGGGGAGCGTTATGAGCATTTGCTCATAACATGGCCCCGGGCCCCGTTCCTGTCAAGGAGGAATCTTTTTCTTTTTCGCGATTGACGACCCCAAACCAAGTCATTGGCATTTGCTCAAAACGGAGACCCCATGGTCCGACCCAGGAAGAACCGGATGGTCCAGGTGGACCCCCGGGCCGTGTACTTCAAGCCCCGGGGCATTCCCCTGATGGACCTCGAAGAGGTCACCCTCACCATGGACGAGTTGGAGGCCATGCGTCTGGCCGACCTTCTGGGGCTGGGCCATGAGGAGGCCGGGGGCCGCATGGGGGTTTCCCGGGCCACCTTTGGCCGGATTATCCAGAACGCCCGGAAGATCGTTGCTGACGCCCTGGTGAACGGCAAAGCCGTCCTGGTGGAAGGCGGGACCTACGAGCGGGCCGACGGCCCGGGGCCCTGCCGCCGGTGCGGTGCCGACTGGGAGGACCCGGGAGACACCGATTCCCTGGATTGCCCCGCGTGCCGGGGCCCGGGCCAAGACAGACGCGGAGGATAGCAGGCTGCCCAAAAACGCGATCTGCGGCGTTGCGCTTCATCCCTCGTCACTGCGGCGTACAGGACCGGGGCCCCCAAGGAATCGAAGATTCCTTGGGGTGGAAGTTCGCCTCATTCCTCGGGACTCGCGCGCTGTCGGGGTCCCCGCACGGCCG
>JAHJUF010000281.1 GCA_018829095.1 Pseudomonadota bacterium
GCCCGGCGGATGACCTTGGCGAAGCGGGGGGAGGTTTGCCGGGCCACCAGCACGGCGCCTGGGGGGAAGTGCTCCAGGCTCTCGTCCCCGCGCACGATGAAAGCCCTGCCCACGCCGATGCCTCGCTGGACGATGACGCCCTTGTCGGCCAGGATCACGCTGTAGCGGGAAAGGATTTCCGGCAGGTTGCGTATATTGAGATCCCGGTGGGTTTCCAGGGCCAGGGGCCGGGCCTGGAGGATCACCAGCCGGCCCTCCCGGTCCAGGGCCCACTCCATGTCCTGGGGTTTCTTGAAATGCCTTTCCACTGCCAGCCCGGCCTCGGCCAGGGCGGCCAGCTGTTCCGGGGTCAGGCAGGGCTCGTTCCTCAGTTCTGCCGGCACAGGGGAAAACGCCGTGCCACCCTTGGGCAGGAGCACCCGCATCTCCTCCTTGGCGCCCACGGACAGGGTCCTGGCTTTGTGGGGCGGTCGGCGGGAAACCGCGAACCGGTCCCCGGAGATGCTCCCGTCCACCAGAGGCGCCCCCAGGCCCCAGACGGCCGTGACCAGCAGTTCGCCCGAATCGGGGTTCAAGGGGTCCAGGGTGTAGAGGACCCCGCTCACCCGGGCGTTCACCATGGCGAGGGCCCCCACGGCCATGGCCACTCCTTCCGCCGGAAACCCCCGGTCCCTGCGGTACTTCATGGCCGAGGGCGAAAACAGGCTGGCCAGGACGCGCCGGTAGGCGTCCAGGAACTCGGATGCCGGGACATTCAGCATGGACAGGTACTGGCCCGCGAAGCTGCTCTCCCCGTCCTCCCCCCAGGCGCTGCTCCGGACGGCCAGATAGAGTCCCCTGTCCGCTTCCTTCTCCAGGCTGGCGAGGGCCTTTTTCATGGCCTTCCGCACGCCGTCGGGGATTCTGCCCGCGAGAATCATGGCCCCAAGCTCCCGGGAGGCCCGGTCCAGGGTGATTTCTCCGGCCTCCCAGGCGGCCAACGCCTTGTGCTCCCTGTCCCTCAAGGCGTTTTCTTCCATGAAGGCATCGGAAGCCCGGGTGGTGACCGCGAAACCCCGGGGCACGGCCAGACCCAGAATGTTTCCTATCTCCGCCAGATTGGCGGTCTTGGCCCCCACCACGTCCTCCAGGTCCCGGCCCAGGAGGGAAAGGGGCACCACGTGGTCCGACTGAGGGATCACCGGCCTTCCGGCCAGTTCCTGATCGATCTGGCCGTTGATCCTGCGGAAGGCATCGTAGAGACCCATGTACTTCCTGGGGGCCATGGTGTTCAAGTTGCCTATTAGCCGGTCCACCAGGTCCGAGATCTCGCGCCAGGTGGACTCGATGAACCGCCGGTCGAACACGTAGTCGCCGGAGAGGATGTCTCCCATGCCGGCCATGAGGTCCAGGACCTGGTTGTTCAGGTCCAGGATCTTCTGGAAGGCGTCGAAGAAGGTGGAGAACGAGTTCCTGACGGACTCCGCCCTGCCGAGGCCCAGCTTCTCCCCGATCCGGCCGAAGAACCCCTTTTCTTTGGTTTCATCCATGGCTTCCACGCGAAAACCCTAGTGGGCTCCCTTGCCTCCCTTGAAAACCGTGCCCATGAACAGCCCCGCAGCCAGTGCGATCAGGGAGGCCAGGATGCCGTAAAGCGTCCCGTGTCCGAAGGCCAGGGAGGAGATCAGGGCAGGAAATCCCTTTTCCCGGATCTTCAAGGTCTGGCTCAGGACGCCCAGCACCACTCCGTTCCTCACCAGAACGGCGTCCACCTTGTAGTCGCCCTGGTGCATCCGGGGCGGGGCAAAAATCCCGCACGAGAACGATTGCGCGCCCCCGTTGTTGGCGTATTCCACCGCGTTCGGGTGGATCTTGTAAAGGCCCGAGCGTTTTTTCAGGCGCACGAACTCGTGAAACTCGAAATCCTGGTCGTTTCCCGGGCTGACCACCTCCACCTGGCGCCGGAGGGCCGAATACCCCATGTCCAGGGCATCCAGGGCCTCTTCGGTCCCTTGGGAAAGGGCCTTGGGCAGGTAGAGCATGTAGGCTGTGGGCGCATTGTGCAGGGTCACGGTGCCGGTGTTCATCCACAGCACCCCGGCCACACGGCCCTTTTTGGAAAGGACCGTGTCCTCGGATTCGCCGGTGAGCCGGAGCACCACGTCCACTCCCGCAGGCGCGGTACCGGTCACCAGGACCCGGCCGCCGTTGTAGGTGGCTTTGATTTCGACCAGGCCGGGTTCCAGATTCAGGGTCGCGGGCAAGGGCACGGCGGCTGTCGCGCCGGCCGCTGCCAGGACCAGGAGGGCCGCCAGAAGAATCGTCGCGGATGCTTTCATGATCAGTGCCCTCCCTTGAAGGCCAGCATGATGGACGGCGGAACCAGGAGGGAGACCAGCATCTTCACCATGACTATGAGAACCAGGGCCGCCAGGAGGATTTTCAGCTGGTCGCCGCCCATCTTCCGGCTGATGCGGGCCCCGAACTGGGCCCCGATGGTGGAGCCGGCCAGGAGCATGACCGCCAGGACGAAGTCCACGGTGTGATTGGTGGAGGCCTGCATGATGGTGACGTTCACGCAGGTGAAGAGGATTTGAAAGAGCGTGGTTCCCACCACCACGTGCATGGGCATGCGGAGCAGGTACACCATCACGGGCACCATGATGAAGCCGCCGCCCACGCCCATGATGGCCGCGAGGATCCCCACCAGGGTCCCCAGCAGGAGCGGCATGAGGTAGCTCACCTCGATGCCCGACTTCTCGAACCGGGTCTGCCAGGGCAGGCTCTTCATGAACCGGGCGTAGCCCGACTCCTTTCGGGCCACGGGCTCCGTGGAGGCCACGCGGTTTTTCCGGAGCCCCTGGAGGCTCTCCACGAACATGTAGCTCCCCACGAACCCCAGCATGATGACGTAGGTGACGGTGATCAAGAAATCGGCGTTGCCCGAGGCTCTCAGGACCTTGATGATCTGGACCCCCACCGTGCCCCCGGCCACGCCGCCGATGAGCAACAAGATTCCCATCTTGAAATCCACGTTACCCAGGCGGTAGTGGGCCAGGGTCCCGGAGGTGGAGGCCCCCACGATCTGGTTGCTGTCCGAGGCCGCAGCCACAGTGGGGGGAATCCCCATCATGATGAGCAGCGGAGTCATGAGAAATCCCCCGCCGACCCCGAAGATGCCGGACAGGAGGCCCACTCCCCCCCCCACGGCCAGTATGACCAGAACGTTGGTGCTGTTGCCCGCGATGGGCATGTAAAGGTGAAACATGGTCAGCTCCTTGTTGAATGCGGCCCGGTGTCCTTCAGAAGGACGAGTTCAATCCTGCACCCGCTTCGCAGCTTGACTTCGTCCAGAAGTTCGCCGATGCCTTCCGAAGATCCCTCGCTCCTGCCGGATGGCAGCTCCATCACCAGAAGGGTAATCCCATTTTCACGAATGAATCTAATGAGTTCGTCCTTATAGACCCCGTGCGCCACATAGTAGTCGACGACAATCCCATCCAAGCGTCCCTGGCGGATGAGCGCCTCCAACTCGGCCTTGATCCCGGAGTCCGGAGGGGCTGGTTTGAATTTCCCGCCCTTGCGGGGTTCCGGGCCCTCGAAGAACAGGACAGACACTTTCATGTCCACGCGCTGGGCCAGGGAAAGGGCGTGGATGACCGGCCAGAGGCTTTCCGTTTTCCCGTCGATTCCCACCAGTATTTTTTGCATGGCCACGGCGTCTCCCGTTTCCTTCCCGCCCATGCCTTCGCAAGAACGGTGCCGTGGCCCGGCGCAGGGAGCAGCCACAGCCCCGGCACGGGATGGAACGGATGGAAAACAAAAATCGGATAATCTGTATTTCCAGAATGTTGTGTCGGGAGGACTTGCCCGGGTTCCTTGGGCGAAAAGGGTCTTTTAAGCCGGAAAATCCGGGGGCTGGGGGGCGCTGGCGCCGGGAATGGAGGAAAAACCGGGGGGGTTTTGGTTTCATATTGAAACAAGGGTTGGCGGGAGCGGGACCCGCTACGCCCAGACCCGCAATCCACGGGGGCCGGCGGCCGGTGATCATGTTTCAGAATGAAAAAAGATCAGGGGAAAGGGCAGTCAGGATGGATGGGACGGGAAGAGCGGCTCCGGAAGGCGGAGGGATTCAATCCTTCTTTTCCAGGCCGTATTTTCGCATGCGCCTCCACAGGGTGGTGCGGGGGATGCCCAGGATGTTGCAGGAGAGCCCGACGTTGCCGCCGGTCATGTTCAGGACCTTCTGGATGTGGAGCCGTTCCATCTCCTCCAGGGTGGGAAGCCCCTCCCCCTGGAGGGTGGAGAACGTGAGCTTCTGGAGGTCCGGAGGCAGGTCGCCCGCCTGGATCACCGGGCCCTCGGCCAGGGCCACGGCCCGCTGGATGATGTTTTCCAACTCCCTGACATTGCCGGGAAAGTCGTAACCCGAAAGGATGGCCAGGGCCTCCCGGGAGATATTCTCGATCTTCTTGCCAAAGGCCAAGTTGAACTTGCCGATGAAGTGGGACGCCAGGAGGGGGATGTCGTCGCGCTTCTCCGCCAGGCGGGGCAGGTGGATGGCCACCACGTTCAAGCGGTAATAGAGATCCTCCCTAAACTCCCCGCTCTCCACGGCCTTTTTCAGGTTGCGGTTGGTGGCCGCGATGATCCGCACGTCGAGGTCGATGGGCTTGGTGCCCCCCACCCGGAGGATGCACCGCTCCTGAAGCACGTGGAGGAGCCGCACCTGCATGCTGGCCGGCATCTCCCCGATCTCGTCCAGGAACACGGTGCCGTGGTCCGCAGTTTCCAGAAGCCCGATTTTGGTGGCCGTGGCGCCCGTGAAGGCCCCCTTCTCGTGGCCGAAGAGCTCGGAACAGATGAGCTCTTCGGTGAAACCGCCGCAGTTGAAGGAGACAAAAGGCTTTTCCCGGCGGGGGGAAAGGGAGCGGATGGCCCGGGCCGCCATCTCCTTGCCCGTGCCGGTCTCGGCCGAAAGGAGCACGTTGCAGTCCACGGCCGCCACTTTCTTGATCATGGCGAAAACCGCCTGCATGGATGGGCTCACGCCGATGAACCCGGAAATGAAGCCGTTGTCGGAGAGAGCTACCTTGAGGCTCCGGTTCTCCCGGGCCAGTTCCATCTTTTCCCGGGCCGCCCGGGCGAGCGACCGGACGTCGTGGAGCCGGAAGGGCTTGGTGACGTAGTGGAAGGCCTTGAGCTTCATGGCCTCGATGGCGGACTCGATGGACCCGTGGCCCGTGATGATGATGGATTCCACGTCTTCGTGGCCCGTGACCAGGATGGAGAGGATCTCGAGTCCGCTCATGTCCGGAAGCTTGAGATCGATGAAGGCCATCTGGAAGGGAAACCGGGCCATACGGGCGAGGAACTCCCGGCCCGTGGCAAAGGACTCCACCTCGAACCCCTCGCCCGTCAGGGTCCGGGAGAGTTGCTGGCGAACCGTCGCCTCGTCGTCGATGATGGCCAGGCGCATCTTCATCCGCGCGCGTTCCACCGACCTGTCCGGGCCGGGCATGAAGTGGAGAGGTTTCCCCGGCCGCGAAAAATGGGCCGCGCCCCGGGGCACCTTTCTGTAAAACATCCGGGGCTTGCCATGCAACAGGGAAATGGGAAGGACAAAGGTCGCCTGGGGATAGTCGTTGTCCCGGGCCTTGATCATCCCGTCGCTCTGTCCCCTGAAAAGACCCGGGTGGGTTTTCTCCCGTACTTGCAGACCAGGTCGCCAGGATGGGGAATCCAATTGGAGGATATCCTTCAGGACCTGAAAACCGCCGCGAAAGAGCAGAGGTCAGGCTGAGGTGAACCGGCATACAAAATGGCCCCGGGAACGGGGGAAATCGGCGTAGAAAACAGACACACCCGTGGCGCGGGGTTTTTCTTCATCCGAAAGGATGAAAAGGAGGCCGGGAGGTGATGCTGAATAGGCATTGTTTACAACAAGTTCCCCTGGACGCAGGAAGAGAATGCAAGAAAAGGGCCGCCGTGGAAAACGCGGCCCAGGCGGTTTTGGATGAAAGGGAGCGATGCCCGGGACGCACCCTGGCGGACCTGTACGAGCTCCGTTCCATGCCACACGGACTCCGCAAGGCCCATTAGCTCCTTGACCGCGCAGTGGACAAATGCTACCGCTCTCAACCCTTCACCACGGAAGCCAACCGCATGGGATTCCTTTTTGGGCTGTACGAAAAACTTGCGGCCGGGGAGGGTTGAAGAAAAAAAATTGCTTCCTCCCTGGATGAAAGATACCCTTCAAAAAAAGGGGCCATCAAGCGAACAACGGGGTATTTTGTGGGGGTATATTGCAAAAATGTTTTTTGTTAAATTAAATTAATTCAATAGGTAAAAATCTTTTGCGGTGGACGCCCCAACCAAGGAATCCAGGGGGTTAGCCGCCATTGGCTAGCCCCCTTTTCTCTGGGGAAAAGCCGATTGTAGCCGTCGATCCTGTTTCTCCTTAACGCTTACGAATAGAAAGCATGACTCTATTTGTGAAGAGCCGAGAAAGCCTTTTGGAGAGAGCCCATGAAACTTGTTGACCGGGATGTTGCAAAACTCCTGGGTGTTTCCGAAAAGACCGTTTATCGGTGGATTGCCCAGCGCAAGCTGCCTGCTCATCGGATCAATGACCAATACCGGTTCAATCGGACCGAACTGCTCGAATGGGCAACGGCGAACCGCGAGCCCATATCCGTGGACATCCTGAACGAGGATGATCCGGGCGTGCTGCCGGTGCTGGGCAACGCCTTGCGGGAGGGAGGCGTCCATTACCGTGTCTTCGGGCGGGACAAGGCTGAACTGTTGTCCGAGGTGGTCCGGATCATGCCTCTTCCCGAGGAAGTGGACCGCACCTTTCTTTTGGAGGTTCTCCTGGCCCGGGAGTCGCTGGGTTCCACGGGGGTCGGCAACGGTGTGGCCATCCCCCACGTGCGCAACCCCATCGTTCTGCACATTCCCCGGCCCATAGTTTCTCTGTGCTTTCTGGAGCACCCCCTGGAATTCGACGCCATCGATGGATTGCCCGTTCACACCCTCTTTGCCATTGTCAGCCCCACCATCCGGGGCCACCTGCACCTTTTGTCCCGGCTCTCCTTTGCCCTGCAGCAGACCGAGTTCAAAACGGTCATCGCCCGCCAGGCCCTTAGAGATGAATTGTTTTGCCAGGCTGAGAAAATCGACATGATGATCGGGGATTCCATAGGCGGAGAGGGAGGAAAACATCCATGACCGCCATGTTCCTATCTTTTTTCGTCTTGGGCGCAGGCGCCTTGGGCACGGCCCTGGCCGGCCGCACCCGGGTGGGCCGGATCGGGCCGTTTGCTGCGGTCATCGGCGCAGCATCGTCGGCCGTGGCCTGCCTCCAATTTCTGCTCAAGGGAGCGGGTTGGGACCTCATTCTTCCCTGGCATGTTCCCATGGGGTCATTTCACATCGGCATGGATGCCTTGTCGGCCCTTTTCGTGCTTTTGATATCCCTGGTAGGCGCACTGGGGGCGATCTACGGGCGCGGGTATCTGGGCCATGACCCCGAAAAGGGCAGGGTGGCCATGAGCTGGTGTTGGTACAACCTGCTCGTGGCCTCGATGCTTCTGGTGGCGGTCGCCCGGGACGGCTTCCTGTTCCTTGTGGCCTGGGAGGTCATGTCCCTGTCTTCCTTCTTCCTGGTGATGTTCGATCACCAAAAGGATGAAGTGGTCCGGGCCGGGTGGATTTACCTGGTGGCCACCCATATCGGGACGGCGTTCCTGCTGGTGATGTTCCTGCTGCTGGGGCACGACGGCGGATTGGATTTCGCCCGTCTTTCCGCATCCGGCCCGGTTGCGTCGGTGGTCTTCTGCGCGGCCCTCATCGGGTTCGGGACCAAGGCCGGCTTCGTCCCCCTGCATGTCTGGCTTCCCGAGGCGCACCCGGCCGCTCCCTCCCATGTTTCGGCCCTGATGAGCGGTGTGATGATCAAGACAGGCATCTACGGCATACTGCGGGTGTTGATCTTCCTGGGCGAACCTGTCTCCTGGTGGGGCTGGGCGCTGGTGGTCATCGGGGTGGTATCCGGTGTCACCGGGGTCCTTTTTGCTCTGGCCCAGCATGACCTCAAACGCCTGCTGGCCTATCATAGCGTGGAGAACATCGGGATCATCGCGTTGGGCCTGGGGATAGGCCTGCTGGGAGTCACCGCGGGCAACCCGCTCATGGCGACGCTCGGATTTTGCGGCGGGCTGATGCACGTGATCAATCACGGGCTTTTCAAGAGCCTGCTGTTCCTGGGGGCCGGGTCCGTGCTGCACGCCACGGGCTCCCGGGAAATGGATCACATGGGCGGTCTGATCAAGCGGATGCCGGTGACCGGAGCCACGTTTCTGGTGGGAGCGGCGGCCATCTGCGCCCTGCCGCCGCTCAACGGGTTTGTTTCCGAATTTCTCATTTACTCAGCCGGCTTTACCGGCATGAGTTCCGGCACGGCGGTCTGGAGCGGGTTGGCCGCCATCGCGGGGCTGGCTCTCATCGGCGGTCTGGCCCTGGCCTGTTTCACCAAGGCGCTCGGCATCGTTTTCCTGGGAGAGCCGCGATCCGAACCGGCGGCGGAGGCTCAGGAAAGCCCGCTGTCCATGCAATGGCCCATGATGGCGCTGGCCATCCTGTGCATGGCGGCAGGACTGGCCGCGCCGTGGATGGTACGGCTGGTTATGCCGGTGGCGGCCCAGTTGGCCCCCGCTGCGGTGAACTTGGGAGCCGTGGCCGCCTCTCAGGAGATGCTGTTCCGGATCAGTTTGGCGTCCCTGATCCTTATCAGCCTGGCTGGCGCGGTCTTTTGGCTGCGGGCAAGGCTTTTGCGCCATCGCTCCGTCCGGGAATCCGTCACATGGGACTGCGGCTATGCAGCGCCTTCGGTCCGTATGCAGTATACATCCTCTTCCTATGCCCAGCCCATCGTGGAAATGTTCGGGCTGGTGCTGCGTACCCGGCGCGAACTGGAGCCTCCCGAAGGGTTGTTTCCCACCAAGGCAACCCTGCACACCCATACGGAGGACCTGTTCGTACGGGGGGCCTACGGACCGGCGGTGCGATTGATTTCCAGGATGGCGGACCGATTCCGCTGGCTTCAGCAGGGTCGGATCAACCTCTATATCCTTTATATCGTCATAACCATATTGCTGTTGTTTCTCGTATGCTTAAGGTGAGGTCTTGACCGGATGATCTACTCACTTTTGTTTGTTTTTCTGGCGCTTGCGTTCGCCCCTTTCTTGATGTCGGTGATCAACCGCACCAAGGCCTTTTTCGGCGGACGCAGCGGCCCCGCGCTTTTGCAGCCCTATTACGACCTGGTCAAGCTGCTGCGTAAAGGGGCTGTATACAGCCGGACGGTTTCGTGGATTTTCCACACCGCCCCTTCGGTGGAGGTGGCGGCCGTCCTGGCAGCCCTGGCGGTGACTCCCCTGGGCGGAATCCCCGCGTTGCTGGCTTTCCCCGGCGATCTGCTTTTTTTGGTATATGTCCTGGGGCTGATGCGCTTTTGTGTCGTGATCGCCGCCTTGGACACCGGGTCGGCCTTTGAAGGCATGGGGGCCAGCCGGGAAGTCCAGTTTTCCGCCTTGGCGGAGGTGGCCCTTCTGGTGGGGCTTGCCGCCGTGGCCGCCAAGGTCCACGCCGTTGGGTTGAGCGACATGTGCCGGGAAGCCTGGGCGGGAGGCATGTTTGGGGAAAACGGGGTTACGATGCTGCTCGTGTCGGCGTCCCTGCTGGTGGTTCTCCTGGCCGAAAACTCGCGCATCCCCGTTGACGATCCCAACACGCACCTTGAACTGACCATGATTCATGAGGTCATGATCCTGGATTACGGCGGAGTGGACCTGGCGCTGATCGAATATGCGGCGGCGGTCAAGTTCTGGGTATTGGGTTCCCTGCTGGTTTCCATGGCCCTGCCGTTTCGAGGGACAAGCCAGATAGGGAACTTAGCCGCCGGGCTCGGAGGGCTTTTGGTTCTGGCGCTGGTGGTGGGGTGCATCGAATCGGTGATGGCCCGGCTTCGGCTCGTCCGCGTGCCCCAACTGCTCGTGGTGGCGGGGGTACTGTCCTTTTTGGCGTTGTTCAACGTGATGAGGTGAACGGGGATGCAATCTCCTTACGATCTCATGGTGATCCTGCTGGTCCTCCTGAATTTCAGGCTCTTGGGGGCCAGCCAGCTTGGCGCCTGCGTCAACACCGTGGCGGTCCAGGCCCTGCTTATCGGTTTGCTGGCCCTGTTGACCCCGGGCGTTTCATGGAACTGGATGACGCTCATGGTGGTCTTTGTCACACTGATCAAGGCCGTTGTTCTTCCCGCGCTGGTGCGGCGGGCCATGCGGGAAACCGGCGTGGTCCAGGAAATTGAACCCTTTGTTGGCTACACCTTTTCCATTCTCATAGGAACCGGGATGCTGGTGCTCAGTTTCCTGGCGGTGCGGCCCCTTCAAGTTCCCCTGGACGGGGCCGCCCAGGTGCTCGTCCCTGTCACCTTGTTCACGATGCTCACCGGACTGTTTCTCATTGTCGCCCGCAGGAAGGCCATCACCCAGGTGCTGGGATTTCTCACCATGGAGAACAGCATTTACCTGTTCGGAGTGGCCTTTGCGATTCAAGAGTCCTGGCTGGTGCAAACGGGAGTGCTGCTGGACGTTTTCGCCGCCGTCTTTGTGATGGGGATCATGATCCACCATATCAACAGGGAATTCGACAACATCGACACCGACCGGCTGTCGAACCTGAGGGATTGAGAAGATGATCTGGGCTTTGATTCTCGTCCCCGCCCTGGCCGGGGCTGTGTCCTTTTTCCTGAAATCCAACCGCCTTGGCCGTGGCCTGCTCGTGGGGACGGCGGCAGCCCATTTTGGCCTGGTGATGGCGGTCTGGAACCTGCCCCGACCCCTCACCACCGCCTCGGGCTGGCTGGCCGTGGACGCGGCTTCCCTGTTGTTTTTGACCATCTGCAGCGGACTTTTCCTGTCGGTTGCCCTTTATTCGATCTTCTACCTGGAGCCCTCTAGAAAGGTGCCGGTCAAGGACTACCTGGAAGGTTTTCAATTCGACAACCGGCCGGATGCGATTTTTATCGGCTGCCTCCTTCTGTTTCTGGCCGCCATGTCAACGGTGACCGTGGCCCAGCACCTGGGGGTGCTCTGGGTGGCGGTAGAGGCAACGACCCTGGCCAGCGCCCCGCTCATCTACCACCACCGGCATCACCGGAGCCTGGAAGCGGCCTGGAAGTACCTGCTGATCTGTTCGGTGGGCATCTCCCTGGCCTTGATCGGCAACTTCTTCCTTGCCGTGTCCACCGCGTCCGCTTCCGGCCGGGAAATGAGCCTGATGATGCCGGTCCTTTTGGAGCACGCGGCCGAACTTTCCCCCGAGTGGCTCAAAGCCGCCTTCCTGCTGATGCTGGTGGGGTATGGCACCAAGATGGGACTGGCGCCGATGCATTCCTGGCTTCCGGATGCCCATAGCGAGGCACCCTCGCCGGTATCGGCCCTGCTTTCAGGAGCCCTTCTCAACTGTGCATTCCTGGCCATCCTGAGGATGCAGACCCTGCTGGAGGCGGCGGGGCTGGGTCAATTCGGCCGGGACAAGTTGATTTTTTTTGGCCTGTTATCCATGGGGTGGGCCGCCATGATGCTGATTTCCCAAACCGAATACAAGCGCATGCTGGCCTACTCCAGCGTGGAGCATATGGGTGTTATGGCTGTGGGCGTCGGAGTGGGGGGGATAGCCGGGGTCGGAGCCATTTTTCATAGTGTGAATCACTCCCTGGCCAAGGCCGCACTTTTCCTGGTCGCGGGAAACATCCTGGCCCTTTACCGGAGCAAGGACGCAAGGAACACCCGGGGCCTGCTCAATGTCCTTCCTGTGAGCGGCGCTCTTTGGCTGGCCGGAATCCTGGCCATCGTCGGATCTCCGCCCTTCGGGTTGTTCACCAGCGAGCTTATGATTCTCAAGGGGGCGATCGCATCGGGCCGCTGGTGGGTGGTCGGAGGCTATCTGGCGGCCCTGGGGCTTGCCTTTGCCGCCATTGCCTGGGTGGCGCTGAGGATGGTTTATGGTCAGCCGCCAACGCCACCCCCCCAACCCCGGCGAGCCCGCGAGCCCATTTTTTCCATTGCCATGCCCGTGGCTCTTGTCGTCTGCGTGCTGATCCTTGGCCTGTGGGTGCCTCGTCCCCTGTGGAAGATCATCAATGAGGCAGCCGCGATGCTGGGAGGATGGAAGTGATGGGCCTGTTTATTCCGCATATTTATAATGGCGAGGCGATATCGCTATCCTCTGTGCCGGTGGTCCAGGTCAAACCCTTCCGCCTGGCGGTCATTGCTCATGTCGCGGCCGGCGACCTCATTTCAGCGATGTTCGCCCAACCGCTCGGCGACGGTTTCAGGCTTTATGCGGTGCTGTGCGCTCCTTTGCGCGAGCAGTTGGGGATTATCGCAACAGATGTCGCGGACTCCTATCCCGCCCTGACGCCGGATTGCCCGGCGGCGAACGGGTTTGAGCGGGAAATCTTTGAACAATGGGGGATTCGGCCGGAAGGGCATCCCTGGCTCAAGCCGATTCGTTTCCAGCCGTCGCGCATGACCGGCCAGACGCCGGCCGTGGGAATAACCGAGTTTTTTTCCATGGAGGGCGGGGAAAGCCACGAAGTGGCTGTGGGACCCGTGCATGCAGGGGTGATCGAACCCGGACACTTCAGATTTTTGTGCCATGGGGAAACCGTATTTCACCTGGAGATATCCCTGGGCTACCAGCATCGCGGCATTGAGCGGGCCCTTGCTGGCGGACCCGGCGGCCGGACCATCCATTACATGGAAACCCTGGCCGGGGATACCACCGTGGGCCATGCGGCGGCCTATTGCGCCGTGATGGAGGCGCTCTCCGGCATCCAGGTTCCTCCGGTGGCCAATTCGATTCGGGCCATCGCCGCTGAACTGGAGCGAATGGCCAACCATATCGGCGACCTGGGCGCGCTGGCCGGAGACGTCGGCTTCCTGCCCACGCTCAATTATTGCGGCCGCATCCGGGGCGACGTCTTGAACCTCACCGCCATGCTCTGCGGCAACCGCTTCGGGAGGACGCTCCTGACTCCGGGCGGTGTGCGGTTCGGCATCGATCCGGACCGGAGGCAACGGCTACTGACCCGCCTGGATGCCGTGGAAAAGGATCTCGACACGGCCCTTTCCCTGATGTTCAGCGCTCCTTCGGTCCTGGCCCGCCTGGAACGAACAGGGACCCTGTCCATGGACCTGGCCAGGCAGATCGGGCTGGTGGGGGTCGCCGCCCGGGCCTGCGGGCTGTCCCATGACGTTCGCACCGGGTTGCCTTATGGAGCTTACCGTTTCGACAGCCCGCCCGCATCCACCTTCCACTCCGGTGACTGTTTTGCCAGGGCCTATGTGCGAAAGTTGGAAGTGGAGCAGTCGATAGCGTTCATCCGGAGGCAACTCAACGCTCCATCAGCTCAAAACGAGCTTCGGAAGCCCCTGCTGCCGCTGGGACCGGACCGCGTAACCGTTGCGTTGACCGAGGGCTGGCGAGGGGATATCTGCCATGTGGCGGCCACGGACCACGAGGGCCGGTTCGCCTTCTACAAGGTGGTGGACCCGTCGTTCCACAACTGGCTGGGCCTGGCCTTTGCCCTGCGCGGGCAGCAGATTTCCGATTTCCCCCTTTGCAACAAGAGTTTCAACCTTTCCTACTGCGGGCACGATTTGTAGACGAGGCAAAAAGCATGCTGCGTGTTCTGAGGGCCAGGCTACAGCAGAAGCACCGGACCATGGGATTCCCTTCGGGTCCGGCGCCTGAAATGCCGGACCGGTTCGCCGGCCGCCCGGTCATCCAGGAGCCATGCCCCGGGGATTGCCGGGTTTGCCGGGACACCTGCCCGGTCCAGGCCATCCGGCGCGGCGAGGATGGGCGCGTGGAACTGGACATGGGGCGATGCCTCTTTTGTGGGGCATGTTCCGAGGCATGCCCAAAGGGGATGATTGCGTTTGGCCCTGACTACCAGCTCGCCTCGGCGAGACGCGGGGACATGGTTGTTTCGCCGGGTCCCGGGACCCGGGCCGAGGCGGTGTCGGAACTGGCCCGGAAATTTTTCAGCCGTTCGCTGAAACTCCGCCAAGTCTCGGCCGGAGGCTGCAATGCCTGCGAAGCGGATGTCAATGTACTGGGCACCCCGGCCTGGGACATGGGCCGCTTCGGCATCCAGTTTGTGGCTTCGCCGCGCCACGCGGACGGTCTTTTGGTCACCGGCCCCGTGACGGGAAACATGCTCCTGGCTCTTGAAAAAACTTACGCCGCCGTGCCGGAACCGCGCATCGTTATCGCCTGCGGGGCCTGCGCCATAAGCGGAGGACCGTTTGCCGATCATCCGGAAGCGAAGAACGGCGTTGATTCCGTGTTGCCCGTGGACCTTTTCATTCCCGGCTGCCCTCCACACCCGCTGACGGCCCTGGATGGTTTGCTGCGTTTCCTCGGGCGGCCCGTACCTGATTGCAAAAAGGTTATTTGAAAAAGGACAGGCTCGGATGCAGATCATGGAGGCTCCCGGGTGCCGGTTCGATTCCGCTCCGGCCACCATGGAAAGCTTTGATCTTTTCGCACTCACCTCCCTTGAATAACACCTGGGCCGAATTACCTTTTGCAAAATGGATGGTGGAAGCTCTCGTTCCCGGACCCCTGGAGGACACCGTCCCGATCCTCCTTTTCCCCGCCCCATAGGAGGCCCCATGGAATCGCAGGAAAACAGGCCCCGGCTCCCCGGCATTCAGGACGCGGACCTCAGGGACAAAGTGGTCCTGGTGCGCGTGGATCACAACGTGGTCAAAAAGGGCGAGATCAAGGACCCCTACCGCATAGACGCCACCCTGGGGACCCTTTACAACATCGTGGAAAGGGGAGGGCGGCCTATCCTCATGACCCACGTGGGGCGGACCCGGGACAAGAAGACCGGCCACATCCAGGTGGACGAATCCACCAGCATCGCCCCCATCGTGGATTACCTGGAGCGCAAGCTCTACACGCGTTTTGCGGTGCCTTCGTTTCCCGTGGACCCGGAAATGGGCATCCGGGAGATCGACACCTCCGTCAACTGGCACATCCGGGATCTCCGGGA
>JAHJUF010000282.1 GCA_018829095.1 Pseudomonadota bacterium
GGTCTTGCCTG
The DNA here is from genome assembly GCA_018829095.1 of Pseudomonadota bacterium. Classification (GTDB taxonomy): domain Bacteria; phylum Desulfobacterota; class Desulfobacteria; order Desulfobacterales; family Desulfatibacillaceae; genus JAHJUF01. The sequence continues at coordinate 12 of JAHJUF010000282.1, forward strand.
TGCCCGGCTCCCCCTTGAGGAGCAGAGGCATTTCCAGAGCCATGGATATGTTCACGATCCGGGCCAGTTCGTCGTCCAAAACGTATTTGCTATCCCCCCTGAAGCGCTCGATACCGCTCATGCTTTTCTCCTGTTCATTTCATCCCGGTAGTTCCGGGAATACGCGATCAAGTCCGGTTCCGGACCCTGGCGGAAAGGTCCCGGGTCAGGGCAAGCACTTTTTTTGCCAGTTCCGGAGAAAGGGAGCCCGTGCCGCAGGCCGGGGTGATGAGGGATTGGGCCAGGACCTGTTCTTTTGGGATGCCCAGGTTCACCACCTTTTCGATGTGCTCCCAAAAAAGGCTTTCCAGGGACCCGGCGGTTTCGGCGCGGATTTTGTCCAGGTCCGAGGTGGGAATGATGCCCCAGGCCAGGATGTTCCCGTTGGAAATGAACCGCCGAATCAGGTCTCCATAAAGAATGAATCGGTCGAAAAAGGAGTAGGCGTCAAAACTGACCACATTGGCCGGAGATTCCAGGGCCAGGGACCAGTCCGCGTTGGCGCAGATGTGTACACCGGCCAGTGCCCCTGCGGCCTGGATGGCTTCCATGGCCTCGGAAAGACATCCGGCCGCCGCCTCTTTCGAGATTCCTAGGAATGTCGAGGAACCGAAACCCGCCAGGCCCGGTTCATCCAGGAACACCATGGCGGGAACCCCGAAGGCGGAGAGCTTTTCCGCCTGCCACCGGGCTTTCATGGCCACGAGCTTCACCACCGCGTCCAGGAGCCTTTCGTCATAGAACACGGCCCTGCCATCCTGGTCCGTAAGGCTGGTGGCCAGGGTGAAGGGGCCGGTAACCTGTCCTTTCACAGCTCGAAGGCCCGTTGGTTTCCCGGCCAGCCGTTCCAGGAAGATGTGAAACCCCGGCGCCATGTCCCGGGAGAGGGCGAACCGGGAATCGTCCAGGGGTTTGCCTCCCTCGGTGACGTCCAGGTAATCCTCGTAGAAGGCCACCAGTTCATCGTCGAATCCCGGAGACCCGGTGTCCACAAAAATCCGGTCTCCCGACCCGGTGAGCCCGGGCATGCCGGGCACGAACTGAGGCACCATGCCCTCCTGGGGGTGGACGGGAAGCTGCACCCATAGGGGAATTTCCGGGGTGTGATCCAGCACCCAGTCCGCAGCTTCCTCGTGGTCCGAAAGGGGCAGGCTGCCGATGAGGGCGGACAGGCAGGCGGGACGGAAGTTCTTTTTCATGACCATGCTTCTCCTTATTTCGGCCCTGATGGATACGTTTTCATTGGCGTTGGGTTTATCACAGCGGAAGGCGGGGGACAAGCGGGCGTCAAACAACGAATTGACAGACCCACGGGGCGGTGCTATCAGGCGGGATACGGGCCGAAAAGACCTTTCGCGCATCCGGACACGCACCCACCGCCGAACCGGCAACCCGGTAAAGGCCGGCGGCCAAGGAGGCTTTTCATGATCGGCGGAATCGGCATTCCCGAGCTGATCATCATCCTGGTGATCATCCTCATTATTTTCGGAGCCGGCAAGCTGCCTGAAATCGGCACCGGCATCGGCAGGGGAATCAAGAATTTCAAGCGGGCCACCAAGGAGGTGGAGACCAACTCCTCCGAGGAGATCGAAGACAAGGACGAAAAAGGCGACCAGGAAAAATCCTGACCCCAGTCCTGACGGCTTGGTCCCGAGTCCTGACGGGAAGCTAAAAAAGCGGGGAAGCCATGGCTTCCCCGCTTTTTTCATTCAAGTGGATTTTCAGATCAAAACGGGATGTCGTCCCCGGGGGGCCTTCCGGAGGGCTCCGGGTAGGAACCGGAAGATCCCTGGCCCTGGTGGGAATCGGGATTTCCCTGGTTCTGGCCCGAATACCCCTGGCGTTGACCGCCGGATTCGCCTTGGCCCTGATAGCCGTTCCCGCGCTGGTTTTTGGAGCCGCCTCCATCCTGGCGGCTCCCCAACATAACCATGTCGCTGGCGATGATTTCCGTGGTGGTTCTTTTGTTGCCTTCCTTATCCTCCCAGTCCCGGGTCTGGATCCTGCCCTCAATAAAGACCTGTTTGCCCTTGGAGAGGTACTCCCCGCAGATTTCCGCCAGTTTCCCGAAGACAACGATTCTGTGCCATTCCGTCCGCTCCTCGCCCTTGAATTTTTCCGTGGCAGCCAGGGTGAAGTTCGCCACGGCCAAACCTGCGGGAGTGTAACGCATTTCCGGATCCCGGCCAAGGTTGCCGATGATGATGGCCTTGCTCATACCCGCCATGTTCGCCTCCATCAAATGGTTAAAAAAAGGAAAAAGAACAAGGAGGAGATATTTCCCCCTTGGGATCACGGAAGGACCGGAAATTTATCCCCGGATTATTCATAACCGGATTTTCTGTGGATAGTTATCCCACGGCCCAAGGCAAAGTCAAGGATGTCCAAAGACTTCGCCCTCCCCTGGCACGTGAGCCGGGGACTCTCCATCAACCTGGTTTCCCCCCCTGCCCTCCAGCTCCTTTTCCAAAAGCCTTGCCTTCAACGTCTTCCAGGCTTCCTCTCCCATGACTCGCTTTCCGATCCGGTCAAGGGCCCCAGGGTCGGGATGCCGATGGAAAAGCCAGGCCGCCTGGTCCCAGGTCGGCTCAAAATCCGGTTCCAGACGGATCACCGTGACCAGATGGGCAAAGGATGCGTCCAGCCTTCCTTCCTCCTGGTACAGGCCTCCGAGAATCCGGTGGGTATCGGGGTCGTCCGGAAACGCCCGGAGGGCGATGCGAAAATGCTCCAGTGCCTCCTCCCGGTTTCCTTCCAGGAGAAGGAGGCGGCCCAATTCCCGCTGGGCAGGAGCATGCGCCGGATTGTGGCGGACGGAATCCCGGAGATACCCAAGGGCCCCAGCCGAATTGTCCGTTTTCAGTTCCAGCAAGGCCGCATTATACAGAGTGTTGGCACGGATAAGGTCTGGATTCACCATGGGAAGACCGGCGATGATCCACGCCAGAGCGGCCAGGGCCATGGAAATGGCCTTCTTTCGTGCGTTTCTTTTTGTCTGGAAAAAACCCACCATCCCGGACCCCGCGAACAGGGCCAGGAACAGGACCAGGGGAAGGCGGTAGCGGTCAAAAACCGGAAAAAGACTGATCCCGGCCAGATAGGACAAAAAAGTGCCAAGGCAAAGAGGTGGTTCCGGTTCCAGGGAAAGCCCATGCCCAAGCCGAACACCCCCAGCATGAGAAGAGTCCCGAACGAAAACACAGGCATGAGGAAACGCAGTGTGGTGGAATGGTTCGAACAGGTAAGAATATCTCGTGTATCGCCGATTTCCAGATCGTTGAGCAACAGGAGCCCCTTGCGTATCATGAGGGCCATCCAGCCCAGGGGATCCTTTCGAATGTCGGTGAGTGCCTTTTGGGTCCAGAAGGCACTCACCTCCACCGGGTCCAGGAGATGCCCGGTCTCCTTTTCGGCCAGCGCCCGGGCATCCATTTCCTCGTATCTCCAATGATCCCTCCCCGGCAGGAGGGGCACAAACAGCCCCCCTGCATCCGGGCGATTTCCGATATACAGATTGGGCCCGAACTGGGAGGTGATCCACATAGGCCGGTCGGCTGCGGCCCAGTTGTGAGCCAGGGCGGGAGCCAGGGCCATAAAAAAACCGATCGCCAGCATGACGGCGCACTGAAGGCGTCTTGCCCGATTCGGGCAGGGCCGCAGGATCAGAAAAGCCACGCTTACGGGGAGCCAGACGGCCGCGTTTTCCCTTGTCAGGCAAAGGCCTCCGAGTATCAGGCCGGACGCAAACCATTTCCAGCGTTTCCACCCGGATGAAGAAGCCCCGAAGAGGAAAAGGGAAGCCAGGAACAGGGCCAGGGTTGTCTTTTGCAGGAGCCCGGTGAAATAAATGGCTGGGGGGTATAGCGCCAGGAGGACGCCCGCGAAAAGGCCGGCTCTGGGCCCGAACCACGTCCTGCCTGCGGCGGCGCACAGGACGCAGGCACCTGAGGAGAGCACAGCCTGGATGATGCGGATCAATCCGGGGCCCATCCCGGGGAGGAGATGGAACACCGCGAGAAAATAGGGGTAAAGCGGGGCCTGATAGAAAGGGCGATTCCGGCTCCATTCCCCCGCGGCAATGGCCTTGGCCCAGAGATAATACCCTTCCTCATCCCCGGACAAATGGAGGGAGAGGGGGGTGTTGCAAGTTTCCCATAGGAACAGAAGGCGGACGCCAAGGGCCAGGACAAACAGGGCCATGAATATCCATGCCGGGAGACCTTGGCCTGGGGTCCCCGGCCTGGAGGCCGGCAAAACGCTCTCCGTCCCTGGTTCAGGCCTGGTCATGGGCGGGAGCCGGTGTGGGTGTTTGGGGGGTGTCCAATTTTTCTTTGGCCTTGATGCAAAATGGATTCTCCATTAGATTTGAGATCATGAGCCGCATATTCGATTACCGAGACGCCACCCGGTTCGAAAACTGGCTGGACGAAGCCCTGTACGGCCATGCGGTGGAGCTTCGCCAAAACCTCATACTCAAGCTGTTGGATCCCCTTCCAGGCGCCCGGATTCTTGACATCGGGTGCGGCACGGGCCGGGACCTGGCGTTTTTCGCACGCCATGGCCTGGACGTTTCCGGGGTGGACCCCTCCCCTTTCATGCTGGACGCGGCCCGGGTCCGTCTGGGTGGGCGGGCGGAACTCTTCCGGTGTTTCGGGGAAGACCTGCCCCTGGAGGACAACTCCTGCGACATGGCCGTGCTCATTCACACCTTGGAATTCGTGGACAACCCGGCCGCCGTGTTCGCCGAGGCCTGCCGGGTGGCCAAAGACCGGGTGTTCATAGGCTGCGTGAACCGCTTTGCCCTCCGGGCCCTGGGGTCCATGAAGCCGGGAGGGCTTGCGGAGAGGGAGATTCCCGGAGCCCGGTTTTTTTCCGTGGGGGAATTGAAGCGCATGGTGCGCCATGTCCTGGGCGACGTGCCCGTCAAGTGGAGAACCGCCTTTCACCTTCCCCTGTCCACGGGACCCCGGCGACGGATTCTGGAAGGTTCTTCCCTGGTCCAGCGTTCCCCCTGGGGAGCCTTCGTGGCCATGGTGGTCACCCCGGTTCCCCGGTTCCGGCTGCGCCCCCTGGATCTGCGGTATGCTGCCCGGGAACCCGGCCGTCTGGCCACGGGAGTGAACCTGGCGGGCGGCACGGGAATGAGGGTTTCAGAAAATCGCATTCAAAGGTGATGCCATGGAAGCCAGCCTGTACCAATCGCTGGAAGACCAGAAGGTTCGCTGCAACCTCTGCCAGCACCGGTGCCTGATCCTGGCGGGCAAGAGGGGTATCTGCGGGGTCCGGGAAAACCGGGACGGCGTCCTCCACTCCCTGGTATACGGCAAGGTCATCGCCCGGCATGTGGACCCCATCGAGAAGAAACCCCTTTTTCACTTCCTTCCGGGCACCCTCTCCTATTCCATCGCCACCATGGGCTGCAATTTTCGTTGCCTTTTCTGCCAGAACGCGGAAATCGCCCAATTTCCGGCAAATCGTGGCGGCATGATCGCCGGCCAGTCCCTCTCGCCGGCCCAGGTGGTGGAGGACGCCCTGCGTACCGGGTGCAAAAGCATCTCCTACACCTATACCGAACCCACGGTTTTTTTCGAATACGCCCGGGACACGGCCCGGCTGGCTTCGGAAAAAGGCCTGAAAAACGTGTTCGTCACCAACGGGTACCTGACCCCCGAGGCCGTGGATCTCATCGCGCCCTACCTGGACGCGGCCAACGTGGATCTCAAGGGCTTTTCGGACGGATTTTACAAGGACTTGGTGGGCGGCGTCCGCAGCCGGGTCCTGGAAACCCTGAAAAATCTGCAACAAGCCGGGGTGTTCCTGGAGGTGACCACCCTGGTCATCCCCCAGGCCAACGACAATCCCGGGGAGTTGAAGAGCCTGGCCGAGTGGATCCGGGACGAACTGGGCCCCCAGACTCCCTGGCACGTCTCCCGCTTCCATCCCACCTATCGCCTGATGGACCGCCCCGCCACTCCGCTGGAAACCCTCCTCGGAGCGAAAAAAACCGGCGAGGACGCGGGACTTCGTTATGTGTACACGGGGAACATCCCCGGCCAGGGAGGCGAGAACACCCTTTGCCACCATTGCCAATACCTGCTCATCGAACGCGTGGGCTTCCACGTGGCCCTAAACCGCGTCAAGAACGGCGACTGCCCCAACTGTGGCACCCCCTGCCATGGAGTCTGGAGCTAGGCCGGGCAGCCCTCCCTTCCCTATTCCTCCTTCTTCAGCCGGACCCGGACGCTTTCCGCGTGGGCGGTAAGCCCCTCGGTCTCGGCCAGCCGGATGATGGATCCGGCGTCCTCCTCCAGGGCCTGGCGGGAATAATGGATGACCGAGCTCTTCTTGATGAAGTGATCCACGGACAAGGCTGATGAAAACCTGGCCGTCCCGGCGGTGGGCAACACGTGGTTGGGTCCGGCCAGGTAGTCGCCCACGGGCTCCGGAGCCCATGAACCCAGGAAAATGGCTCCGGCGTGGCGGATGGAGGACAGGAGCAGGAACGGGTCCTCCACCAGCAGTTCCAGATGCTCCGGGGCGATCCGGTTCGCCACCCGGGCGGCGGTGGCAAGATCCGGGACCACGAAGGCCACGGCGTTTTTGGCCATCGATTTTCCGGCGATTTCCCGGCGGGACAGTTTGGGCAGCATTTCCTCCACCGCCTTTTTCACCTTCCGGGCCAGGCTCGTCCTGGTGCACACCAGGATGCAGGACGCCAGGGGGTCATGCTCGGCCTGGGACAAGAGGTCTGCAGCCGCCTGTTCCGGGTCTGCGCCCTGGTCCGCGATGACCAGGACCTCCGAGGGCCCGGCGATCATGTCGA
>JAHJUF010000283.1 GCA_018829095.1 Pseudomonadota bacterium
CACCGTCCATGGAGACCCATAGCCATGACACAGAAAACGACTTCAGAGGATTTCGGTTGCCGCACGCCCTCGGGACCAGCGTTCCCCATGGCCCCGAAGGGCTCGCAAGACGGTTGCGGGTGTTCCGGGGGTTCGGGCCCGTCCTGTTGCGGCGGCCCGGGCCAGGACGACCGAAGCGGCCCCCACGAAAAGCCCGGATACACCCTGAACGGTTTTGTGGAGGATTTTGCGGACACGCCGGCGGGATCGGTTCCCCGGGTCAGGACCCGGTTGTCGGCGTGCGATCTTTCGCGCCACGCGGCCGCGAGGATGGGCATCGCGCGTTCTTCCCACCGGGTCACGCCGGGCCTGTATTGCGTGGGAAAGGCCGGGGCCGAGTCGCCGGTGCTCGTGACAGCCAACTACAGCTTGTCTTTCGATGCGTTGAGAAAGGAGCTTTCCGGGATCGCCGCGTGGATCCTCGTCCTGGATACTCGGGGCGTCAACGTCTGGTGCGCGGCGGGAAAGAAGACGTTTTCCACCGGCGAAGTGGTTCTCCAGGTCCAACAGACCCGTCTGGAAACCGTGGTGAGCCACAAAAGGCTGGTGCTGCCCCAGTTGGGGGCTGTGGGAGTGAATGCCCACGCCGTCAAAAAAGGCTGCGGCTTCGAGGTGCTGTGGGGTCCGGTGCGCGCGGCGGACATCCCGGCGTTTTTGAAAAACGGGATGAAATGCACACGGCCCATGCGCCGGGTGCGGTTTTCCCTGCTGGACCGTCTGGTGTTGATTCCGGTGGAGGTTTCGATCATGGCCCGGCCTGCGGCGATAGTCGCCCTCCTGCTCTTCCTGTTGTCAGGCATCGGTCCGGGGGTGTTTTCCTTTTCCGCGTCCTGGCACCGGGGGCTCATGCTGGTGACGTCCCTGGCTTTGGGAATTCTGGCCGGGGCCGTGGTCACGCCGGCGTTGTTGCCCTACATCCCGGGAGCGGCGTTCAGCAAAAAAGGGGCGCTCACAGGTATTGCCGCAGCCCTGGCCGCCGTTCTCCTCCATGCCGGGACCGCGACATTCGCCGAGTTGTTCGCCCTGGCGGTGGTCGCCGCGGCGTTCAGTTCCTACCTGGCCATGAATTTCACGGGGGCCACGCCGTTCACGTCGCCGTCGGGGGTGGAAAAGGAAATGCGGGCGGCCCTGCCCTTTCAGGGCGGGGCGCTCTTGACCGCGCTCCTCGTCTGGATCGGTGCGGCTTTTTGACAAAAAATACCCCGGAAAGGAAAAGCGTCATGGACGACTTCAAGTACATTCCCGGCGTATCCACGCTGAAATTGGACGACGCCCTGTGCGTTGGTTGCGGAGATTGCGAAACGGTCTGCCCCCATGGAGTGCTGGTGGTGCGTGAAAGAAAGGCCATCGTGGTGGGCCGGGACGCGTGCATGGAATGCGGGGCCTGCATGACCAATTGCCCTGCAGGAGCCATTTCGCTGAACCCCGGCGTGGGATGCGCGGCATATATCCTGCTGGGATGGCTGGGGCTGGAGGACAAGGTCAAGGCTTGCTCTTAAGCGAAGGCTTTGGAAGAAAAGCGTTTTCGGGGAACGGCCCAAGGATCCCCGGGGCAAATCTGGAGCCTTTTCCGCCCAGGTCCTTTGCCGCAGTTGAATAAACCCCGACAGGGCCTATGGTTGGCGGCGCGTCCTGGCCACGGCCGTGAACAAGATCGCCGAGAAATCCGGTGTGGCCGTGGAACTCCTGGAGGACCGGTGGCCGGTTTGTGCGAACCGCTGGCTTTCGGTCCCCTGTACGTGGCCAATGAGAGCAAACGCCTGTCCTTCGTGCCCCCGGACCGGGCTGAAACGGTCCTGGCCAGCATGCGGGTTCATCCCCTGGGCCGATGGGCCGGAATCATCGGCCGCGACCTGCCCGGCCCGGCCCGGGCGACCCTTTGCGCCCGGATCGGCGGCCAGCGCGTGGCGGACATGCTGGTGGATGACCAGCTGCCGCACATCTGCTGACCAGCCGTCCCCCGAAGTTCCTGCCTTTCCGTTGTTCTTCCTCTCCCATGATCCGAGGGCCGGAGCCGATTCCCCCGCCCTCCCTTTATCGCCCTGTTGCCAGAATTCCTGCCGTTTTGGGGTAGCACGAATCGAAGGCTTAAGGCCGTCATTCCGGCGAAAGCCTGTCCTCGGCCAAGCATTTTGAAAGCCGCTTCAAATCTCATGATATCCATTGGTTGCATGGATACATGAGGCACTGCGTCCGCCCGGTGGAACGGGATGGGAGCGGCCACGGCTCCATTTATGCTCAAAAAAAGAACAAAATATTTTGCTATTTAATGTTGACAAAATTTTTTGACATGTTTATCCATACGCAAGGAAGACAACACGGAGGAAAGGGGGCGTGGAGCGAATGGAAAAAAAAGACTGCCCAGGCCCTGGGAATCGAAAAAAAGGCTTGACAGGAAAAGGAGCTTGGTACAAATTTGCGTACAAGTGTACGCACTAATGTGCTAACGCATGTAGGAGGCAGGGATGAAAGCCACGCACCGGAACCAAGACTTCGGAAACATTCGGGGGGAGGCGGACATGAACCGACTCGGATTGAGGGTTCAGGCGACGAATCCGGCATGGAAACGCGGGGCCGGCGCTTCCGGGCTCCTCATGCCCTTTGCCTACTACCGCTCGGGCCTGATCCGCCTGGGGCTTTCGTCCCCCGGCCGGAGACCCCTTCGGAAAGCCCCCGCCCTGCGTCCGGTGGGGCGGGGCCCTGTTTCCCCCCGGCCCGTGGCGCTCCGGGTCGTGGACAAGGCATCCCCGGCCAGGACCCGGGGGAAAGCCGCGCCCGGCCGGTTCCTGGTGCGGGTCCTGGTGGCGGCCAGCCTCCTGATCCTGTTGCTGAACATGACCCTGGTGGCCGGGGCGGTCTGGGTGTGGAAGCACCCCGGGGATCTCCAGGCCCTGCTCCCGGGCGTGCATGTGAACCTCAACAAAACCATGGATATTGCCGTGGCCGGAACCCTGCCCTTGAAGGCCCGTTTCAAGCACGACTTCCCCATCCAGCTCGACACCCAGATCCCCATCCGGGTCCCGGTCTCCGAGGTGCTCAGGATCCCCATCAACGAGACCTTTGAGGTGCCCATTGAAAAGGAAATTTCCGTGCGCCTGGACCAGCCCATCCACGTGCGGGACACAATCCGGGTCAGGGCCCAGGTGCCCCTGGACACGGTGGTGGAAACCAAGGTCATGGGGGTCACCATGCGGGTGCCGGTGAAGGGGACCATCCCCCTGGACTTCAACCTGCCCCTGGACCAGATGCTTTCCGTACAGGGAAACGTGAAGGTGGATCTGGCGGAAACCCTGCCCATCCACATCCGCCACGAGGTGACCGCGCCCATTGATTTCGTGGTGAAGGGTTCAATCCCCCTGGACCAGGAAATCCGGGTGCCCATCGATACGGAACTGGACTGCGCCGTGGACATCCCCAAAGCCTTCCCCATCCGCATGGACCTGGACATCTCCACAGCGGACCTGGGCAGCGGCGTGCGGTGGTCCGGCGGAAACTGAGCAAGGGGCGTGCGCTTACCGGCCCCGCCTTTTCACCAGGACTCCCATCCCCAGGCCCGCCAGGATGAGGACAAAGGGAATGGGCCATTTGATCCGGTAGGCCCATTTCTCAAACGCGGCCTTGTCCTGCCCCAATACCGTGGCAGGGTCCCGGATCTTCCATTGTTCAGGGGGGTATCCCAAGGAGGCCGCCATGGTACGGCCCAGCAAATCCGCAACGAGGGGATCGATCTTCGACAAGGGCTTTTCGTAGGCGGCCAGGACCTCCTGGGCGTTGGCCCTGAGAGCCTTCACGTCAAAGGGGATCACCAGCCCGAACAGAGGGTCCAGAAGCCGGTATTCCCCGGCTCCGGTCTCCACCCGCACCAGGACGATGCCCCCCGGTTCGACCAGGTCCGCCAGGACCCCGTTTTCCCGGAGGAACCCGCAGAGCACCATGGCGTTCTGCACGTATCTCCCCACCCCCCGTTCCAGGCCCCGGCGGTGGTTGATGAACATGCGGCGCATGTATCCCCCCCCCCGGAAAGACTCCAGGAACATCCAGATGTTCTCCCAGGGCGGAATCCTTGTCCGGTACCGGTCCAGACCCCGGTCCCCCCAGTAGCCGGTCATGCCCCTTTCCACGGCCCGGACCGCCCGCCCGCAATAGGCTTCCACGGACTCTCCCGGACGTCTCTCCAGTTCCTTCAGGGTTTCGGCAAGGGGCGCCCGGGCCCCGGAAACCTCGCAGGCGGCTTCCTCCGGGAGGGGTTCGGGGCCCCGGAGGGGGATGACCAGACCCAGGAGGTTCAGGGTCAGCAGGAACACCCCCAGGCCGGAGACGCCCATGGCCCCCAACAAAAGAATTTCCTTTCCGGGGCCCTTCAACAGCTTCCTTCGCAACACCAGGAGGATGCCCATCATCAGGACCAGGACCGCCATCCCCTCCGGGGCGGCCCGGAGGGGATAGCGGAGAAGGCAGGCGTTCCGGGACGGCGCGGGCTGGCCCGGCGGCATCCGGAACAGGATCCACTGGTCTCCCAGGAGCCATTGGGGTTCGGGATTTTGGAGCAGGTCGTCCATGGAAACCGGCCCCCTCACCTCCCGGCCGTTGACGGTCAGCTTCATGGGATAGGGACGCGCCTCGGCCAAATCCCCCATGGTGGGAGGCTCGGGGAGGGTGAAGCAGGGGGGGGGCAGGGTGAACTGCATGGAATTGTAAACATCCTGGCTGTAGGGAACCAGCACCCCCCAGCCCAAGGGTTTTTGGACCCAAAAAACGTCCGCACGGGATACGGCGCCCAGAACCAGGGCGGCCCCCAGGGCCCCCAGGACCGTGTAATAGGGGACAACGCGCCAGGAAACTCCGTGCTTCCGGGCATACCCGCCCAAAAGGACGGGAAGGGCCAGGGAAAGGGCGGTGAACAGGCCCAGGAGGACGGCGAAGGCCAGGGGGTGGTTCCGGGCGGGATATTCCAGGGCAACGCGGTTGCCGTAGGCTCTCGGGTCTTCCCCGCCGGGGGTGGAGAACAGCAGGATGTTGTTAAAGTGCAGGTAGCAGCCCCCGCCCAAATTTTTCACGTCCAGGAATGGGGCGTGGGGCCTGGGCAGGGCTTTCCCATTGAAAAAAACCTTCAGGCGGCTTCGCTCAAAACCGTCCTGCCGCCCGCCCCGGGGAATTTCCTTTGGCAGGACCACGCGCCAGGCCTTGGAGTCCGGCCCCCCCTGGGCCGTTATCTCCCGGTTCGGGACCTGGAGGGTCTGGGGGCGCTCCCGGGAAAGGTTCCAGGCCAGCAGGCCAGACAGGGCCCAGGCGCAGACCAGGGCCAGGACAATGGTTTTTCGGCGTTTTTTCATCCAGCCCGCCGCTCTGACCACCAGGGCTTTTTTCATGGAGCCGGGTCCTTTCCGGGGGCCGCGCCCCCGCCATGGGGCGGAAATCAGGCGGCCGGGCGGGAGAAGCGGGAATACTTGTCCCGGTATCCCTTGGGAGACATGCCCGTATGTTTGCGGAACAGGCGGCGGAAGGAGTTGGTGTCCTCGTAGCCCACCTGCCAGGTGATCTCGTTCACGTTTTCCCGGGTGGTCTCCAGGCGCTTTTTCGCATGTTCGATCCTCAGGTGCTGGAGATAGGCCAGGGGAGTGTCCCCGGTGGCCTGCTTGAAACGGCGCTTGAAATGGCGCTGGCTGATCCCCACCTCCCGGGCCACCTCATCTATGGAGACGCTTTCCGTGAAGTTCTCCTCCATGAGGCGCTGGGCGGCCAGGACCGGCTCGTCCCCGTGGTTTTTCCAGAAGGCGTGGAGCATGTAGGGGGCCTGGCTCCCGCGCTCCGGGTCGATGAGCAGGGACCGGGAGCAATGGGCCGCCAGCTCGGCATCGCCGTATTTTTCGATAAAGTGCAGGCACATGTTCAAAAAGGCCGTGGCCGCGCCGGTGGTCACCAGGCCCTGGTCCTCCACCATGATCCGGTCCACCGTCAGGTCCACCTGGGGATACATGCTCCGGAACATGCCCTCGAACAACCAGTTGGTGGTGGCGCGCCGGCCGTCCAGCAGGCCGGTCCGGGCCAGGAGGAAGGTTCCGGTGCAGGTGGCCACCAGACATTCCCCCTGGCCGTGGCGTTCCCGCAGCCAGGCGCACAGCTCCCGGGTCCGATCATTTTCCAGGTCAAAGGGGGGAAAGAAGGCGGGCAGGACGATGAGGTCCGATTCCCCCGCGTCCCTGATGGAGCCCTGGGGGTGGATGGCAAGGCCGCCCGTTGCTGTCACGGGCTTTCCGTCCAGGGTGACGATCCGGGTGGAAAAAAGCGCCTCCTCCCGGCCCAGGAACATCCACCAGAGATTGGCCATGCCAAAGGCGTCCAGGGTCCCGGCCATGGACGAGGACACGCAGTTCTCCTCCGCCAGAAGAGTGATGTGGGGCATGGCTGGCCTCCTTTCCGATCCGGGGTATGGGGAAGGGCGAATCCTGCGGCTATGGCGTGTTTGGCATGAAACATGGCATTTATGCCTCTTTCCTTGCCCCTCGTCAAGGTCTACAGTGTCCGCAAATGGGATAGCCAGAGGCCGCAGCCCGAATGGCGCGGGCGGCATGGCCCCAACTGAGAGGGGAGAAGGAGAATGGCGATGACAAAGACCGTTGCGGGATGCGATCTGGGCAAGGCCACGGTGGGCCTGGCCAGGGCCAGGGTGGAGGCGGACGGGACCGTCCGGTTCGAGCAGGTGGAGCACGTGGCCCATGAGGGCAGGCCTTTTGACGTGTTTTGCCAGTGGTACCGGGACCAGGGCATCGCCAACTGCGACGCCCTGGTGGTCACGGGGCTCTACGCCGCCCAACTCCTGGACCCGGTGCGCCGGATTCCCGAGGAGGCCTGCCAGGAGGCGGTCCTGGAGGGAGACTCCTCCTTTCCCGAGGCCCTGAACCTGATCTCCGTGGGGGCCCGGGGATACGGGGTCCTGTCCCGGACGTCCGGCAACGGCCGCCGGCATTACCAGTACGTGGAGAACGACAAGTGCTCCTC
>JAHJUF010000284.1 GCA_018829095.1 Pseudomonadota bacterium
ACCCTGGCGGCCGTCCTGGTCCTGGCCCGGGAGGCGGCCGGGCAATGGAAGGCTCAAAGGGCCAGGGCAGCCGCCAGCCGCCTTCTTCTCTCGGTCCTGGCCCTGGCCCTGGTTTTGACGCCCCTGGAATGGGGCGTGTCGAAGATCTTGTCCCGAATGGCTGGCCAGGATTTCGTGGGGCACGGATACGAAGACATGCTGATGAAGAAGGTGGAGGTTCCCGGGGCGGAGAAGGCCTATGTCTGGAACGGAGCACTCCACGTCCTGGACGCCATGGGCATGCGCCGGACGACACCCTTTCCCCCCAGGGACCCCTTGGTTTTCCGCATAGCCGCCCTGGGGGACTCCCTGACCTACGGAATGGGTGTGGCGGAGGAAGACGCCTGGCCGGCTGTCCTGGAAAGGCGGCTTGCAAAACGGTTCCAGGTGGAGGTGCTGAACCTGGGAGTCACGGGTTTTCAGAGCGGGGACCTTCTGCAGAACCTCCCCTGGGTTCTGGAACAGGTCAGGCCCGACCTCCTCCTTTACGGGGTCTGCCTGAACGATTTCCTCCCATCCGGCATGTCCCAGAAGCACAACGGGGATTACGCCCTTCCCCTGCCGGATTCCGTGAAAAATTTTTTCATCCAAAGGTCCGGGTTCTGCTTGTCCCTGGCGGGCGCATACGCCCAGGCCCTGATCCGATTGGGGCTTAGGACGGATTTTTGCGATGACATCCTGTCCGGTTTCCCGGCCTGGCGGACCCGGTTCGCCTCCGATGTCCGGGAAATGAACCGGCTTGCCATGGAAGCGGGCCTGCCCCCCATTGCGGCCCTGGTGCTGGAACAGTGCCCCGGGCTGGACCCGAGGATGGAACGTCTCGCGGAGGATGCGGAAAGGGATCTGAAACAAGCAGGCATGCAGGTGATCCCGTCCCGGGGCTACCGGGAAAAAAACAAAGGCCGGCTAATGGCCTGCAGCCCCTGGGAAGGCCATCCCAACGAAGAGGCCCACGCCATCTTCGCAGGGGAAATATACGATGTTCTGTCAACCCTCCCCTCCCTGGAAAAATACCCGGAGCGTTGAGCCAATCCGCCCGAAAAGGAATCAGCCGCCGGGCCGGGCAGCTTTTCCGGCCAGGGAAAGGGCCCCGGAGGGGCATTGGAGAACGCAGGCCCCGCAGGAAAAGCACGCGCCGGGACGGACGGTCACGGGCTTTTTGCCTTCCAACGGCTTTTCAAAGACCGCCAGGGGGCAGATGTCCAGGCACAGGCCGCAGCCGATGCACAGGTCCGGGTCCTGGCTCACCCGGCCCAGGGGCTTTTCGGCCAGAAGCCCCGGCAGGCTCTTGATGCCCAGGGCAAAGGCCAGGGCCTCGGCGTCCGATGCCATGGGGGCCACGATGCCCGCCGCGTCGAAGAACACCAGGGTGGTGATGGCCGCGCCCCCGATCATCCAAGGCCAGAAGGCCAGCGGACCGCTCCCCCATTGCGCCCCGGCCAGGCCCAGCAGCAGCGCCACCCCCCCCATGATCCAGAGCATGCGCAGGTATCCCGTGCGCCCCGGCAACCAGGGAAAAAGCACGTAGGACACGGCCGCCACGCCCCAGAACAGGGCCGTGACCCCCCAAAACGCATGGGGGAAGAATATCCCGAAAACCAGGGCCAGGGGCAGCCAGAGGATGAAGTTCATGGACAGGAGCATGTCCAGGCGGTGGGACAGGGAAAAATCCGCATGGCGCATGGCCGGGGTCTTTTTCCGCCCGGCCGCGAGAAAGGCGGGGATGTCCCCGGCCCGGACCGGGCCGAACCGGACCGAGAAGCCGGTATGCTCCTTCACCTCCCGGGCGTCCACCCCGGGCGCGGCCAGGGCCGGGAGAACGAGGACCCGGTGGGACACCTTTTCGGCCAGACGGGAGACCTTCACCGCGCTGATGACCTGAAGATGCGTGAACCCGCCTCCGCAGGCCGCGCACCATACGTTGATCCCCCCGGAATCCGCTGAAAGCACCCAGGCGTCCTCGCCCCGGATGGCGGCCAGGAGACGCCGAAGGGTCAGGCTGTAGTTTCCCGTGACCAGGACCGGGCTGTCCGCGTCCGGGCGGCCCGAGGGCCGGAGCCCGGTCACGGCCCGGTGGGGCAGCCAGCGGAAAAAGGTCCCCATGATCCAGGAGATGATGCGGTTCATGGCGTCTCCGGTTTCCTCGCAAACAGGATGAAGAAGCTGCCCATACGGTTCAAAATTTCCACCCGTTCCACGGTGAAACCCTCCTGGACCACCATTTCCGGCAGGCCCGTCACGGGCCGGGTGCCGGCCTGGACCAGGAGAAAACTCACCAGGACCATGACCAGGCGCACGGCCCGGTAAACCAGGCGGCGGAAGAACCCAACAGGCAGGGTTTCGTCGGAGATGACCAGCCGCCCCCCCGGAACCAGGGTCCGAAAAGCCTGGGAAAGGGCGTAGCTTCGCTCGTCCGGCGAAAGCTCGGAGAACAGCAGGGAGGACACCACCGCCGTGCAGGCCCCGGTTTCCAGGACCTCGTCCATCTGGCCCACCGAGGCCTGAACGAAACGGACCCGGTCCCCGGCCGGGTGAGCGGCGCGCTTTCTTTCCGCCACGGCCAGCATCCCGGCGCTGGCGTCCAGGCCCGTCACCGTGGCGCCCTTTTCCGCGGCCAGGAAGGCCAGGGCGCCGGTGCCCGTACCCAGGTCCGCCACCCGGTCATCCGGCCCGAGGTCTTTCACCATACGTTCCCTGGACCGGTCCGCAGCCCCCAGGCTGGCCATGGAAATGCCCCGGTCGTAGCGCTCGGGCGAGGACTCCAGGATCTTCATGTACAGGTAGCTGAACATGGGGCCTCCGGGATCAACGGCACCTGGAGCATGCAGGGAAAAGGGGAGAATAGGTTGATCCAAAACCATTCTGGCACGATCCCGGACTCCTGGCAACCCGGCCCGCCCGCCCCGGGGTCTTGCAGCCGCGCCGGGGCTCGTTGTACCCTGCCCGGTGAAGCGGTGTCCCCTCCTGCAAACCCCATGAAAAGGACCGGCCATGCCCCCTGTCATCTACCAGCTCCAATTTCTCACCGGAAGGCGGCTCGCGGTCTTTCTGGCCGTGGCCGCGCGCATCGTCCCGGAAGGCGGCGGACTGCCCGGAGGCAACAGCCTGGCCACGGCCGGGGTGGTGGACTGGGCCCTTGCCCGCATGGAGCCCGGCCTCAGGAAAAAGTTCCTCTTCCTGCTTTGGGTGGTGGAGTTTCTGGGGATCTTTTTCGGGGGGCGGTTCTTCACGAAGAACCCGGATAGGGCGAAGGACCGCCAGCTCGCCTGGATGGAATCCGGGCCGGTTGGGCTTTTGCGCATGGGGTTTTTCGGGCTGAAGAATTTCGCGTGCATGGGGGTGTTCACCAGGGAGGAGGCCTGGGAGGCCATGGGTTACGAGGGGCCTTTGGACCGCGACCGGCCCTTCCCGGACCCCGCGATCCGGGCCCTGGCCCGGGGAGAGGCGGAGGTGATCGCATGAACCAGGAATGGGATGTGATCATCATCGGATCGGGCGCGGGCGGGGGCATGGTGGCGGACCGCCTGGCCCCCCTGGCCGCCCAGGGGGCGAAAATCGCGGTGCTGGAGGCCGGGCCGGATTATCCGCCCGCCTATTTCACCCAGCGGGAAATCGAGATGATGGGTCTGTTCTGGCAGGCGGGCGGCTGGCCGGTGAAGGACGGCTCCATCACGCTCGCGGCGGGCAAGGCCGTGGGAGGGAGCACCCTGGTGTACACGGGCGTGACCTTCCGGCTGCCGGATGCGGTCTGCGAAAAATGGGGGGTGCCGGGGCTGACCCCGGAGGACCTGGCCCCGCGTTTCGACAGCCTGGAGCAGGACCTGAACGTGGCCGAGCCCGGCGATGACATGGTGAACGACAACAACCGGCTTTTTGCCGAAGCC
>JAHJUF010000285.1 GCA_018829095.1 Pseudomonadota bacterium
TCATGGCCGCCTTCAGCTCGTCGTTCCGCCAGAGGGCTTCGATTTTCCCGGCTCGGAACCCAGGCCGGTCAGCTCGACAATTTTTCCGGTCAACTGCTCGAACACCGCCGGGAACGCCTCCAGGAGTTTCAACGCCACCTCCAGGCCGGAGTCCCCGGAAAGGTCCGGAGAAACGGACCCGATCAACAGGTATTCGATTTTCAACGTCATGGCCGCGGGCTTGTCGCCCTCCCCGGCCCATTCCCGGATGGCGGCCACCGCCTCGGCAGGCACCCGCCTGGAAAACGCCTCCAAAAGAGCCGCTTGGTTCCTGGCCCCGCTGGCGGCCACCTCCCGGGCCCGGGCCACTTCCTGGCCCGTGAGCCCGCGCACGCCCCAGACAGCCGGGTCCCCGTCCCCAAACCAGTCCGCCAGGTCCGGGACCGGGACTTCCGCCGTCCGGGGCGTGAACCTCTCCCGCTTGAATTTCTTGGTGTCGAATCCCATCAGCTCACCACATCCACCGTGGCCAGCTCCGCCGCCACGGTCACCGTGGCCGTGGTGTTGCCGTCCGCGGGGTTGCTCCGGGAAATCCCGATGGAGCCGTTGGTGTACTGGGACGGGGTGGCGTAGCGGTTCGGGCGGTACTTGACCCACCGGATCTTGTCCTTGGCGGCCAGCATGGCGTCCGAAATGCCGTCACCCATGATGACCCCGAAGGTGGCCGCAGAAAGACCGGAGGACCGGGCCCCGCGCACCCGCCCATAGACCTGCTTGGAACTGGTGGAATGGGTGACCTCGGCCGGGGTCCAATCGTAGGCGTCCGGGACCTCGGCAAAGATGGGCGTGGAGTAGGTCGCATAGACCTTTTTCCCGTGGGTGGTGGCCCCCGCATCATCGGAATGGATCTGGGGCAGAGCGGACAGAAAGGTCACCCCGGCAAGGCCCATGGCGCGGTTCTCCGCCCGGATGGGCTCCACGTTCCACACCGGGAACCCGGACCGCTCCAGGCTCACGTTCTGGACCTGCTTGATTTCCGCCGCAGTCACGGGAGCCGCCACATTGGACGAAAGCATGATATGGGCGATCTCCACGGAACCGGTGGGGATCCAGGGCGGCCCACCGGCCGCGCCCCGGGTGGTGGAAAACGCCGTCCCGTCCGCACCGGGCAGGATGGCGATGGCCCCGGCGGAGGTGAGGGTAAAGGCGTTGATGTTGTGGGTATCGGTGGCCACGGCCCGGGTCACGGACTCCCCGGCAGAGGCTCCTACCGTGGTTTCCACACCGGCCAGACCCACGGTCAGGGACGAAAGATCCACCTCATCGTCGTTTCCGCTGGCCGCAGGCACCACCAGGCCGCCGGTCAAAAGCCCGTTGGGCATGACCACCGGGGCCTTTTCCGCGTCCTGGCTCCAGATTTCGTCCGCGGACTGGAACTCCATGTGATCCCCGGAATCCGTCAGAGCCACCGCGGCCACGTCATCCTGGGCCGTCTCCAGGTAGATGATTGCATTTTCGTTGCTCATGGTTTCACCCTCCGTTGCCGCATGGGCGCTTCATAGGTTGTAGGAGTCTCCGGGCCGGTGCCGGTACAGGACCGTGAAGGCCGCGGAAACTCCGGTGATTTTTCGGCCGGCGGCCGGGTATTCATCCGCGCCGCCGCCCGTGTATTGGATGCTCTTGGCCAACCCGGCGGCCACCCGGGCCTCGGGAGTCTGGGGCGTTCCCGCCCCGGCCGCCTGGGCAACCGGGGAGCCGGAAACCAAAAGGTTTTCCCCGGACAAAAACAGGCCCGAACCGGTAAGCCGGCGCAGGGTGAAAACCCCGGCCGCGTCCCCGCCCGCCCAGGAGCCGGAGGCAATCGTCACGCCTCCCACATAGCCGCCCGCGCCGCTGGTGGCTCCGGCCAGGGTGTCCCCCACGGAAACCGGGACCGCGCCGCCGGAAAAAGGCAGGGACAAAACCGGCGCGCACAGGGCTTCCTTCAAGTCCGCCAGCATGGCGGGCACCAAATAGCCCGGGACCTCGGCCCCGTGGAGCATCAAGCCCAAAACCGTCACGGACACGGAAAGGAAGCCCGCGCCATAGGTGGGGGCCGGGTCCTCCTTGCCCACCCAGAGGACCAGCCCGGGCAAATCGGTTTCCGCCAGGTCCTCCCGGGCCACCTGGACGTTTAGGCCCATGTCCGTGTTGTAGCCGGAGGCTGTCAGGATGCCCCGGGCCGCCGCCTCCATGGCCCGGATGATCCTTTCTAGAAGGGTCTGGTTCATTTCAGTTTGGTGACCTCGAAAGCCAGCTCATGGGTAAAATTCTTGTCCAGGATCTCCCCGGACACGGAAAGCACCGGTTCCAGCACGTTGTCATTGGACAGGATGTCCGGGATGGATGGGCCATACAGTTCATGGAGGGGCAGGCGCGGGGCCCGCTTCCCGCCCTGTTCCTGTCTCCAGAAAACGCCCACGTGGCCGCCGCCGGACCCCCGCCCGGCCTGGCCCGCCTGGACCACCACCCGGTCTTTGCCATAGACGGGCATGGTGGCCATGAAGGCGTGTTTCACGGCTTTGCGCCCGGACTGGCGTTTCACCTGGACGGAAACCCCCTTTTTGGTTTTCCGCACGGAAAACGCCGCCAGGGGCATGGACTTCCCGCTGGCCACAAAAGCCGCCGAAACATCCCCGGGCCGGGGCACCACATACGAAAAGGTCTTTTTCACCTCGGAAACCCGGACGTTGACTTCCTTGGCGATCTCCCGGGCCGCGGCCACGCCCACGGATTTCAGGGTCTTTTTGATGGCCCGGACCGCCACCCGCTCCACCAGGGGATCCATGCCGCGCAAAAGCCGCCGGGCATCCGCCAGGGA
>JAHJUF010000286.1 GCA_018829095.1 Pseudomonadota bacterium
CGCCGTGGAAGATCCGTATGGCCCCGCTCTGGATGTGCTGGACCACGTGGATGAGATTCATTTTCATCATCTCCAGGACGGCCAGGAAGGTGGTGATGATCTCGGTCCGGCCGGCATCGGGAGAAAAAAGTTCGGAAAAGGTGAGGGTCTGGCGGCGCTCCAGCAGATCCGTGAGCTCCAGAATCCTTTCCCGCACGGAAAGGCCCTCCGCATCCATGAACACCTGGTGGGTGCCGCCCGCGCGGGCCAGGAGCCGGGAGAAGGCATCCATGAGGTCGAAGATGTTGGCCGCGATGTTCTCCTCCTCGGGCTTTCGCGGGGGAGGGGGCTCGGGCTCCCGGGCGAAGACGGATTCGCCCAGAAGCTCGCGGTCGGCAATGAGGTCTGCGGCGTCCCTGATCTGGAGGTACTCGGCCAGGGGCCGGATGATCTCCATGCGGGGGTCCTCGTCCTCCTCCTCGCTGTGCACGGGCAGGAGCATCCGGCTCTTGATGTGCATGAGGGTGGCGGCCATGACCAGGAACTCGCCCGCCAGATCGACGTTCATGGCTTTCATCATCTCGATGTAGGCCAGGTACTGGTCTGTGATGAGGGCGATGGGGATGTCGTAGATGTCCACCTCGTTCTTCCGGATGAGGTGGTACAACAGGTCCATGGGCCCTTCGAAGGCCGGGAGGCGCACGTGGTACCGGTCATCGGAGTTGGACGTTATCAGGGTGAGATTCGCCATGGCCCGCTGGGTTCCTCGCGTTTTCGGGGGGACGTTCCCTTTTGGGTTGCCTTGTTCCGTGAAAGCAAAAAAACCGCAGATTACACAGATTATTTCCGGGGCCGCCGTTTTCTCGGGAAAACGTAAATCCCCTCTTTCCCCCCTTTTCAAAGGGGGGAAACCTGCTTCCAGAAAGGGCGGCCAATGGACAGGCTGTTCAAAAACGTGAGCTGCAAGGCGCTCGATTCCCGAGGAATGAGGCGTACTTTCACCCCAAGGAATCTTCGATTCCTTGGGGACCCCGATGCTGTACGCCGCAGTGACGAGGGATGAAGCGCAACGCCGCAGATCGCGTTTTTGGGCAGCCTATCAGTCCACCTTCACCACTTGGCGCACCTCTTCCAAGGTCTTTCGGGCCACGGCCCGGGCCTTTTCGTCGCCCTGGGCGATGACTTCGCCCACCAGGCCGGGCTGGGACTCGAAATAGGCGCGCTTTTCCCGGATGGGGCCCAGGGCCTCGGCCAGGTTGGCGGCCATGAGCTTTTTGCATTCCACGCAACCGATTTCGGCAGACCGGCAGGCAGCGGCGATCCCCTCCACTTTGGCCTTGTCCGTGTACAGGCCGTGGAAGGTGTACACGTTGCAGATGTCCGGGTCGCCGGGGTCCTTTTTCCGCATGCGGGCCGGGTCCGTGACCATCTCGGACACGCGCTTGCCGATCATTTCCGGCGTATCGGACAGGTAGATGGCGTTGCCGTAGCTCTTGCTCATCTTGCGCCGGTCCGCCCCCAGGATCTTGGGGGTGGGGGCCAGGAGGGACTGGGGTTCGGGAAACACCTCGCCGTAGATGAAGTTGAACCGCCGGACGATCTCCCGGGTGAGTTCCACGTGGGGCACCTGGTCCACGCCCACGGGCACGCCGTGGGCCTTGTACATGATGATGTCCGCCGCCTGGAGCACGGGATAGCCCAGAAATCCGAAGGTGGAGAGGTCCTTGTTGTCCAACTGGACGATCTGGTCCTTGTACGTGG
Organism: Pseudomonadota bacterium; assembly: GCA_018829095.1. Taxonomy (GTDB): domain Bacteria; phylum Desulfobacterota; class Desulfobacteria; order Desulfobacterales; family Desulfatibacillaceae; genus JAHJUF01. The sequence goes on from JAHJUF010000286.1 coordinate 1,741, forward strand.
GGTTTCTCTCCAGCCAGGGCACGGGGGTGATCATGGACAGGAGCAGGAAGAGCTCGGCGTGCTCCTTGATGTGGGACTGGACGAACAGGGTGCTTCGCTCCGGGTCCAGGCCAACGGAAAGCCAGTCCATGGCCATCTCCCGGATGTTTTGGGCGATGTTCCCGGTCTGCTCGTAGTCCGTGGTCAGCGCGTGCCAGTCCGCTATGAAGAAGAAGCAGTCATACTCGTCCTGGAGGGATTTCCAGTTGTCCAGGGCGCCCAGGAGGTTGCCCAGGTGCAGGGGGCCCGTGGGCCGCATGCCGGAAAGGATTCGTTTTTTTTCCATGATTCCGCCTCTAAGGGACGAAGGGCCGGGCCCTTCGGGTCAAAAAGCGTTGTTGAGGAACAGGAGGCCTTCGTAGCCCAGGGCCAGGGTAAGCACGGGCCCGATGACAAGCCACCACAAACGGTCCAGGACCCCGATATAGAGCAGGGCAATCACAATGAGGATGCCTGCCGGCTGGAGCCGCATGTAGGCCGCCGACCATCTGGCGGGCAGGAGATCCGCCACGATGCGGCCGCCGTCCAGGGGCGGAATGGGGGTCAGGTTCAGGAGCATGAGGAACAGGTTGATGACGACGAAGTAGCCCAGGAACAGGGTCAGGGAGTGGAGGGCGGTCCAGGGGAAGGCGGGGCTTCCCAGCTGGGGCAGGGTCACGAGCCAGCGAACCGCCAGGCCTCCAACGAAAACCCCGATCAGATTGGCGGTCACTCCGGCCACGGAAACCAGGATGGAGTCACGGGGCAGCTGTCTCAGGTTCCGGATCTGGACGGGCACGGGCTTGGCCCAGCCGATCATGATGGGGGAGTGGGACAGGGCCAGGACCAGGGGCAGGATGACCGAGCCCACGGGGTCCAGGTGGCGGATGGGGTTTAAGGTGATGCGCCCCATCATCTTGGCCGTGGGGTCTCCCAGGCGAAAGGCCACCCAGCCGTGGGCCACCTCATGGATGATCACGGCGAACACCAGGGCGCTCACCTGCAGGATGATCCGTTGAATATCCACGGGCCTTGGCCAGCTCCTTTGCGAGGGTGAGTTCGTCTTCCCGGGTGCGTACCGTCTCGTCCAGCCGGGCCCGGAACACGGCGTCCAGGATCTCCCGGTACAGGGGCCCCGATGGCAGCCCCAGGGCCTTCAGGTCGCCGCCGGTGATCCGCACCCGGACGCCCCTCAGCTGGGTGAAAAAAAGCGAGATCCTCCTCCGGGCTTCCTCCCGCCTTGCCACGGCCATGATGTATAGGAGCAGCTCGGTGGGCAAGGGGGAGAGGATCCGGTGGATCTCGCTGTTGGGGCAGGGCCCGGCCTCGGAAACCTCCTGGAGGGCCAGAAACGCCCGGGCCCGGTCTCCCACGAAAAGCTGGAAGAGCTTCTCCGGCAGTTCCAGCCGCAGGCAGGCCTGTCCGGCCTCGGCCTCGTCCAGGCCGTGGGTCAGGGCCAGGAACTGGACGGCCCACTTCATATAGGAATCGTCCAGAAAAAGCAAATCGTGCCAGTCCAGGACCTTCTTCACGGACGAGAACACGGTCTCCTTGTGTTCGTCGAATTTCAGCGCCGGACGGATGAACTTCAACAGGCCGAATTCGTCCATGCGGCGCACGGCGGAAAGGACCGTCTCCTCTGCCAGGATGAGGCGGAGTTCGGTCCAGATGCGCTTTCCGGGCAGGCGGTCAAAGAAGTTCATGCGCACCGAGTTCTCCACCAGCCCGGCGGTGAGCTTGCCCATGGTGAACCCGAAGCGTTGTTCGAACCGGATGGCCCTGAATACCCGGGTGGGGTCCTCCACAAAGGAGAGGTTGTGGAGCACCCGGATGGATCTGGCCTTGATGTCGCGCCTGGCCCCGAAGAAATCGATGAGGGTGCCGAAGTTTTTGGCGTTCACCTGGATGACCATGGTGTTCACCGTGAAGTCCCGGCGGTAGAGGTCCTGCTTCAGGGAACTGGTCTCCACCACAGGGAGGGAGCCCGGAGACTGGTAGTACTCGAACCGGGCGGTGGCCACGTCCACCTTGGTGCCGTCCGGGAAGCTGACCACCGCCGTGCCGAAACGCTCGTGGGTGTGGACCCGGGCCCCGGATTCCCGGGCAAAGGCCTTGGCAAAGGCGATGCCGTCACCCTCCACCACCACGTCCAGGTCTTCGTTCCCCTGCTGGAGGAAAAGGTCCCGGACAAAGCCCCCCACCAGGTAAGCGTTCACCCCCACCCCATCCGCCACCCGCCCCAGCCGGACCACGATTTCGTGGATGTGGGGGGGCAGGCGGTCGGCCAACAGCTTGGCCACCTTCCGGGTCTGGCCCCGGCCCTCGGCACCGGGCCGGTCCTCGGGGAGCCTCTCGGCCCCGGCCACCAGGATGTTCAAGAGGTCCGTCCGGGTGATGACCCCCAGGATACGGCCTTCCTCCACCACGGGCAGAAGCCGCTGCTTGTGCTCCATGATTTTTTGCTGGATCTCGGAAAGATCGGCCTCCGGGGAGACGGTCACCGGGTCCGAGGTCATGTACTCGGACACCAGGAGGTCCGACAGCCCGTGGTGCAGGGCCTTTTCCACCACCTGGCGGGAGATGAACCCGGCCAGAGCCCCTCCGGCCGGGGCCGTGACCACCAGGGCGTTGACCCCGTACTGAGTCATGAGGCGGCCCGCCTCGTGGATGGTCACCCCGGCCGTGCAGGAGATGGGCGGGGCGCTCATGATGTCCGAGGCCTTCCGGCGGGGTTTGACCCGGGCCTGGAGCAGGCCCATCAACTGGGCCTCCACCTGGGGGAGGGTCTGGTTCTTCACCACCGTGGAAGCCGCGTAGGGGTGGCCGCCGCCCCCCATGTCCGTGAGGATGTTGGCTACGTCCACCTCGGGCACCCGGCTCCGGGCCACCACGAAAATCCGGTCCCCCATGCGCGCCAGGGCGAACAGGGCCTCCAGGTTCTCCATCCTCATGAGTTTGTGGACCAGGAAGGCGAAGTCGGGAATGTACTCGTCCGCCGAAAGGGTGCACATGGCCACCTCCACCCCGTGGATGTGCTGGTAGGTGACGGACTGGATGAGGTCGTTTAAGATCGTCACCTGCTGGGGGCTGATTTCCCGGGAGATGAGGGAGGCCACCATGTTCAGGTTTGCGCCTTTTTCCAGGAGCCAGGCCATGGTGGTGAAGTCGTCGGGCGTGGTGGACGAGAAGGTGAAGGAGCCCGTGTCCTCGTAGATGCCCAGGGCCATGATCGTGGCCTCGTCCGCCGTGACGACTTCCCCCTGGTCCCGGAGAATGCCCGACAGGATGGTGGTGGTGGACCCGGTGAGGCGGCAGGCCTCGTAGACCCCGGCCACGTCCCCGGGGGCCGGGGGGTGGTGGTCATACACGTGGATCGTGAGCTCCGGGCGGTCCAGGATCTCCGAGAACCGCCCGATGCGCCCGGGCTGGCGGGTGTCCACCAGGATCAGGGAGCGCACTTCCTCCAGGGGGATGTCGCTGATGGGCACCAGGTTGAACAGGTACACCATGGACTGGATGAAGAAATTCCGGAGCGAGGGCTCCTGGGAGCCGGGGAACACCACCTTGGCCTGGGGGTAGAGGCGCTGGGCCGCCAAAAGGGACGAGAAGGCGTCGTAATCCGCGTTCACATGGGTCGTGATGACCGCCAGGCCCTCGGGCAGGGGAGGGGGCGGTCCGGGACGCGGTTCTGGGGCAGAAGGTCTGGGCATGGCGTTTCAGGAGCAAGGGTGCGAAAAAAAAGCCGTGCCGGATTCCGGCCAGCCGCATGCGTTTTCGTTCGTTTCCCCGGAGGCCGCCTTATTGCCTCAGGCTGCGC
>JAHJUF010000287.1 GCA_018829095.1 Pseudomonadota bacterium
CCGTCAGTGTCCGTGTCCGCCACGCCGCACCCGCAGACGCCCGCCGCGATCTTGGCCGGGTCGGCGGGGCAGCCGTCGTTGCAGTCTTCGGTGCCGTCACCGTCGGTATCCGTGTCCGCCACGCCGCATCCGCAGACGCCGGGAACGATCTTGCCGGGGTCGGCCGGGCAGGCGTCGAACCAGTCCGGGGTGCCGTCGCCGTCGGTATCCGTGATCTTGTCCGGGATCAGGATGTAGGCATGGTCCTCGCCCAGAGCCACGCCCTGGCCCACGATGATTCCCAGGCTGGGATCAGCGGGGCAGCTGTCGTCGGTGATGTCCGTGGCGTTATTGATGGTGGAGAAATCGGAGCCCGCGGGGATCAGGGCATCGAGATCCGTCTGCTGAAGACCCACGATGAAACCGTCTCCGTAGATGAACGGGATGGTGCCCAGGACGATGTTCCGCTGGCCGCCAACGACCTGCTGCTCGAAGTTCAGGTCATAGAACTTCACCACCGGTTCGCTCACCGGGCCGAGATCCGCCATGCCGGTGATGGGATCGCAGAGGAAAACCCTCCATTCGCCCAAAGCGTCCTGGGAGTAGCCCAGAACCTGGCCGGAATCATTGATGCCCCAGGCGTAGCTGGTGTCACCGCCCAGGGTGCCCAGGTCGACCATCACGCCGGACTCCCAGAGGAAGGCGTGGGTCTGGCCGCCGGCAGTCGTGCTGTCGCCTGCCACCTGGGAGTTCATGTTGACCGCCGTGGCCTGGCTGGTGTCACCGCCCAGGGTGCCCAGGTCCAGCATGTCATAAGGGCCGGTGTGCATGTCCGCCATGGCCGTGGTGCCGATGAACAAGGCCAGAGGCAGGCACAGAAGGGCCAACATCCAGTTGTGCCTTTTTTTGCCGTTACTCATGGTGATCCTCCTCCAGTTGGTATGTCCTGTGGATCTTGGGGTCAGAGTTCGAAAGCATATGATCAGCTGGGAAACCCAGGAGAATAGATGGGACGGGGGGTCTTCCGGGTGCGTTCTCCCCTTTGCACCCCTGGGTCCCTGGCCCATTGCGGAATTTGGAGAGTGATTTCTGGCATGGTCCAAAATTTCGTCTCGAACCAAAGAGGTTGCCTACCAGGCCGGATGGATGGGCGGCCCTTCCTCCCCTGGGCCGTTTGCGCGCCTGTTCGAAACCGGATTCAAGAGTAGCCAATATCGCATAGCCTGATCTTCCATAGCAACCATTTTTTCAGGCTCATACAGGATAGTAACAGGCGATTTATTGGGGGGAGGCCATTCGTATGCCGGTCCCCCGGGTTCACCTGGCCGCACCCAGGAAGCATCCGCCCCCGCCGCCCCCGCCACCCCCTCCGGTCGCAGTCTTGGTGGAGCCCCCCCCCTGGGCGACCCGGTCACCCGCAACGATGCGGAACCCGAAGTCCTTGACGCTGTCCGCGCTCGGGGCGAAGGGGAACCGGTTGGAAGTGCGGCAGTTGTCCACCCCTCCGGCGGCCAGGGAAACGAAGGAGCCGCCCCTAAGGACTTTTCCTGTAAGGAGCGCGCTTGGGGCCGGGCCCTGGGGGTCCTTGACCGGCGAGACGGAGTAGTAGTCGTCATCGTACCAGTCCGAGCACCACTCCATGACGTTGCCCAGCATGTCGTAAAGCCCCCAGTCATTGGCGATCCTCGTTTTTGTTTCATGGGGGTAATTCCGGCCCACATCCACGGTGTTGTCACGATACCAGGCATACGTCCCCAGGTTCACCGGGTCGTCCCCAAAGAAATACACAGCGCGGAGATCCCCGGGGTCGTTGGCCCGGCAGGCGTATTCCCACTCGGCCTCGGTGGGTAGGCGGTAGGAGTAGTTCAGGTCCTGGGCATTTTTGGCGGCGATGAAGTCCTGGGTGTCGTCCCAGGAAATTCCGGTGGCCGGATAGTTGTCCCCCTCCTGGTAATCGCCGGGGTTCAGGTTGGTCTGCCAGGGCCGGGTGCCCATGACGTCGAACCATTCCTTCTGGGTGACCTCGGTTTCCTTCATGCAGAAGACTTTGGTGATCTCCACCTGGTGGATGGGGAGTTCGTCGGCAAAGGCGTCGAGGTCGGTGTTCAAGGCCCCCATGGTGAAGCTGCCCGGGCTGATGGGCACGAAACCCGCGGGGCAGGTGTCCAGGGCCAGGGCCGGGCCTGCCGCCAGGGCGAAAATCAGAAGAAAGAGGGCCGGGAAGAGGCCGGGGGCCGGGGTGGATGTGAAACGGGGCATGTTCATCTCCTGCCTGTCTGAATGCTGTCGGGGATCAGAAATTCGGCTGCGTCCGGGAGGTGCCGAGGAAACAGCCGCCGCCGCTTCCGTCCTTTGCCTGGACCGGCGGGCGGGCGGGCGGGTTCTCCACCCACACCAGCCGGAATCCCGCCTGGGGAAGCCGCACCTGGGCCAGGGCCCGATGGCGGTTGGGGGCCCGGCAGTCCTCCAGGCCCGGGTTCACGGGGAACTCCTGGAACGATCCGCCCCGAAGCACCCGGGTGGCCTCGTCGCTTCTCGCCGGCCCCTGGGGATCAGCGGCCGGGCTGGCAGCGTAATAGGCAGGGTCGTACCAGTCCGAGCACCATTCCCAGACGTTTCCGAACAGGTCGAAAAGCTCCCAGGCATTGGCGGCCTTCTGACCCACCTCATGGGGATAGTCCTCCCCGGCGTTCACCGTGTTCACGGCGTACCAGGCGAAATTCCCGAAATTCTGCTCGGTGATTTCCGTTCCCTGGGGGTCCGTGGAAAAAGACAACTGGGTGCCGGCCCGGCAGGCATACTCCCACTCGGCCTCGGTGGGGAGTCGGTAATAGTCCGCTTCCTCGGCCTGGTTCAGCCGGGCGATGTAGTTTTGGGCGTCTTCCCAGGAGATGTACTGGGCCGGGTACTGGCCCCCGGCGTCCGGCTGGCCCCCGGGGGGCATGAAAACCCCGTCCCTGGGCGTGCCGTCGCCCTTGAGCCAGGGGGTGGTGCCCATGGCGGCGATCCACTGGGCCCGGGTGACCTCGGTCGTGGAGATGCAGAATCCCTCGGAGAGGGTGACCGTATGCCGGGGAAGTTCGTCGGCCGGGGTGTTGGCCACGGTCCCGCCCATGATGAACTGGCCGGGGGTGATGGGCGCGAATCCGGCGGGGCAGGTTTCCTGGGCCTGGGCGGAAGGGGCCGCCGCGAGCAGGGCTAGGAAAAGGACGAAGGCGAACGGTTGAAAAAAGGGCTTGCTCGACAAGGAAAGTCCTCGATGGAAGGCCCCGACGGCCGGAACCGGGGGACGGTACGGAAAGAAGGAGGCCGTGGCCCCCTTGACACGGCTTCCGGAGATAGCCTGAGGCAAGAAAATAATCCAAGCCGCCGGTTTTCGCAAGGCTCTTGTGGCCCGGGGGCCCTTCGGGGCGGGTGTGTGGCGATATTTTCCTTCACGACATGTTGACCATGATGGTTTGGTGTGGTACAAGCGCCCGAATCCATTGAGGTGCCGGATCACCACCTTCCCGCCGGCCGGACAATCAAGCGGAAAAAAAGGAGAAACATCATGGCAGACCAAGGCATTTACAAGAATCCCATTTTTCTGAACTCCGTGACCCACCGTTCGGTGAAGGTGGCCCCCGTGACCAGCTACCCCTTTGCCGCGGACCTGAATTCGGTGGTGATCGTGGGCCAGGAGTTCCTGGAAGCCGCCAAGTTCTATCCCGTGGTATTCACCCGGACAGCCAGCGAGGAGATCATCCCCGTTGCGCTCCTGGGCCTTCGGAACAGCCAGAACCTCTTTGTGGACGCCAAGGGCGCCTGGAAGGAAGGGTCCTACGTGCCCGCGTTCTTCCGGCGCTATCCCTTCATCCTGGCTTCCAACGTGGGGCAGGACGCCTCCTTTGCCGTGTGCATCGATTCAGCCTACGAGGGCTTCGGCAAGAAGAAGGGCATGTCCCTGTTTGACGACGAAGGCAAGCAGACCAAGGAATTCGTCAACGTCATCACCTTCCTGAAGAACTTTCATGCCCAGCACGAGACCACCAAGGAAATGGTGAAGCTCCTGGAAGAGTACAAGCTCTTCAAGGACGTTTCCGCCAACATCACCCTGGCCAAGGGCGAGAAGATCGGCTTTGGCAAGCTCCTCATGGTGGACGAGATGGGCATTTTCAACCTGGAGGACGAGAAGATCCTGAACCTGGTGCGCTCCGGCTACCTGGCATGGATCTACGCCCACCTGTATTCCCTGTCCAACTTCCGCGCCCTCATGGCCATGGCCAACAAGGACTAGCGGTTCCCGGACAGCGTTTTTCGACCGGCGGCGCGCGTCATGTGCGCCGCCGGTTTTGTTTTTCCCTCCGTCTTCCCGCGCTTGAGCCGCCTCTTCCCCCGTGTTATCGTCAGGCTCCGATGCCATCCGCCGGACAACTGCGTCCGCGATCAGGAGGAGCTATGGCCGCCAAAGACGAGGAATACCAGGGATTCGAACAGGGGCCCATCCGCCCGCCATCCGAGGCTGCGAGCCTCCTCATCCGGGTCACCCGGAACTGTCCCTGGAACCGGTGCACCTTCTGTCCCGTGTACAAGGGCGAGGGGTTTTCCCTGCGCCCCGTGGACCACGTGATCCAGGACATCGAGGCGGTGTACCAGGAGGTTTCCCGCCTCCGGGAGGCTGCCCCCGGAGGCCGGGGCGGGCTCACCCACTCGGACGTATCCCGCCTGGCCGGGGGAGCCGGGGACCGGGCCGCCTTTTTCGCGGGGGTCAACTGGCTGGCCAGCGGCATGGAGTCCGTGTTCCTCCAGGACGCCAACAGCCTGGTCATCAAGCCCCGGGACCTGGTGGCCATCCTGGAACACATCCGCAGGCGGTTCCCCCAGGTGGCCCGGGTCACATCCTACGCCCGGTCCCGCACCGTGGCTCGGATTTCGGACTCGGAGCTTTCTGCTATCCGCCGGGCGGGCTTGAACCGCATCCATATCGGCATGGAATCCGGCTCGGACAAGGTGCTGGCCCGGGTGTGCAAGGGCGTCACCAAAGCCGATCAGGTGAAGGCCGGGCAAAAGGTGAAAGCCGCGGGTATGGAGCTTTCCGAGTACGTCATGCCCGGCCTGGGGGGGCAGGAGCTCTCGGAGGAGCACGCCCGGGAGAGCGCCGACGCCTTGAACCAGATCAACCCGGACTTCATCCGTCTGCGGTCCCTGGCCATCCCCCCGTCCGCGCCCCTGGGCCAGGAGTTTGCCAGGGGTGAGTTCAAACCCTTGAAGGACGTGGAGGTGGCTGCGGAAATCCTCCTCTTCATCGAGTCGTTGTCCGGCATCACCAGCAGGATCAAGAGCGACCATATCCTCAATCTTTTCGATGAAGTGGAGGGCCGGTTGCCCGAGGATCGGGAAGCCATGGCCCAGGTGGTGCGGCATTTTTTGGCCATGGACCCGGAAAAGCGGACCGTTTTCCAGGTGGGCCGCCGCATGGGGCTTTTCAGGACCCTGGACGACCTTTCCGACCCGGGCCGGACCGCCCAGGTGGAAGAGGTCATCCGGAGCATGAGCATCACCCCGGAAAACGTGGACGACACGATCTACGAACTCATGCGGCGGTTCATCTGAGAGTTTTCCTTTCCCGGCGCGGTAATCCCTAATTTTGGCCCCAGGAAGGCCAGGGGCCGGGATGTTCTCCCCCCTTTTCCAAAGGGGGGCGGGGGGGATTGAGTGAAGGCGTCGGGAGAATGGAAGAAGGATTCCAGACAATGGAACCGGGAAGAGACAAAAAGCTCCTTGGCGGCTCCGACGAATCCCCCCAACCCCCCTTTGGGAAAGGGGGGCGATTCTCTCTTTGCAAAGGGGGGCTTTTCTCTGAAAGGGGTGAGTTTTTGTCCCAAAACGCCGGGCTCTACATCCACGTGCCCTTCTGCCCCAGGAAGTGCGGGTATTGCGACTTCTATTCCGTGGCGGACACCCGCGCCATTCCTGTTTATCTCCGGGCCCTGGAGGCGGAGATGGACCGGGCGGCCGGGCTCCCCTGGCCGGGGATGGACACCGTGTACCTGGGGGGCGGCACGCCCAGCCTCCTCACCCCCCGCCGGGTGGGGCGGGTCCTGGATCACGCTGTGGCCCGGCTGCCCGTGGCCGGGGACGCCCATGTGACCCTGGAGGCCAACCCCGGCACCCTGACCCGGGCCTCCCTGGCTGCGTACCGGGCCGAGGGCGTCCGGCGGCTGAACCTGGGGGTCCAGTCCCTGGACGACTCCACCCTGGCCTTTCTGGGCCGCGTCCACACGGCCCGCCAGGCCCGGTTGGCCGTGGCCCACGCCCGGTCCGCCGGTTTTGACGAAATCGGCCTGGACCTCATTTACGGCATCCCCGGCCGGAGCCTGGCGGATTGGCGCCGGGACCTGGAATCCGCCCTCACGCTGGCCCCGGAGCACCTGTCCTGTTACATCCTGAGCCTTCCGCCCGAAACCCCCCTGGGCCGCCGGGCCGCCTCCGGGTTCCTCACCCCCGTGCCCGAGGACGAGGCCGCGCGCCTCTTCCTGTTCACCTCGGCCTTTCTGGAAGCCCAGGGATACGTCCACTACGAGGTCTCCAACTTCAGCCGGGGGCTGTCCCACGAGTCCCCCCACAACGTGAAGTACTGGAACCGCACGCCCTACCTGGGCCTGGGCCCGTCAGCCCATTCGTTTCTCGGGAACAGCCGGTGGTGGAACGTCCGGTCTGTGGAAGGGTACGTGGAGAGGCTCGGCCAGGGGGAATCGCCTGAAGAGGGCAGGGAGGAACTTACCTGGGACCAGGCGGTCACGGAATGGCTCTTCCTGGGCCTGCGTCGGAAAATGGGCCTGGACCCGACGGAGTTCGCCCGGCTTTTCGGCCGGGATTTCGCGGGCTTGTTCGGGGCGCTGCTGCCCGCCCTGGCCCGGGAGGGCCTCCTGAAAGAGGAAGAGGGCGGCTTTCGCCCCACCCGCCGGGGCCTGCTCAAGGCCGACGGCATGGCCCGGCGGCTGGCCGGGGCGCTGGAGAGCCGAACCTGAACGCGGATCAGGCCCGGCGGTTTTCCCGGTTCAGGGCCCTGCCCAGCCTCGAGGGGATGCAGTTGGGGGGATAGCCCTGGGAGCCGGGCCAGGAAGCCTCATCGCCGCGCCATCCCCCTTCCATGCAGAAGAAAAGAGCTTCCACGGGCCAGTCCAGGCGTTCCAGGGACTCCAGGCACCTGGCAGGAGAGAAGTCCTTTATTTCCTCCAGGAACCGGTGCACCAGGTCCCGGTGATCCGGCGGCCCGGAGCTCCGGGGCTCCCCGAGCCGCTCCCACGACTCCCCTTCGTCATTGAAGTAGACCATGTAATGGTCCAGGATTTGGGGCAGCCACCAGGAAAGGGGATAGGATAGGCTCCGCTGGAAATCCTCTATGAACTCCTCAAAGGTTTGGTGTGTGTCCGCTGTCTTCAGCTGGAAGAAGCTGTTGAGGAAATCCGCGTCCGAGACGCCGAAATGCCGCTGGGTTCCCGCCTGGAGGGCCTCGGCCCGGCGGATCACCTCTCCCAAGGGCGTGGAGAGGTCGCCGTCCGCCAGGGTCAGGCAGATGGCCACCATGTCTTCAGCGGTGAATCCGTAGGCCATGGGCAGGGAGACCCCTTCCGGGCTCTTGAAGAGATCTTTACCCCTCCCGGAGCCGGCGGGAGTCACCTACCCGGAGGGTGACCTTTTTCATGTCGAAGTATTCCAGCAGGGGGATCACGTACTTGCGGGAAGCCTGGGTCATCTCCTTGAACTGGGCGGGGGTGAGTTCCCCCTCCTTTTTCAGGTGATCCACCACCCGGTTCTTCAACTCCTCCAGGGCCTGGACGTCAAAATACAGGTCTTCCTTGACCTTCACCAGAACCCCTTCCTCCACCAGGTGCAGGAGCACGTCCTTGGCCAGCTTCTGGCTGATCCCAAGCTTGTCCTGGAGTTCCTTGAACCAGGGGGGCGTGATGCCGCCTTCCCGGTAGGCCTGGCGGATCTTTTCCTTGGCCTCGGTGAGGTCTTCCCCCAGGTTCACCTCGTGGGTGGCCAGGCTCACCAGGTCTTCCAAGGCTTTCACCGCGCCGTTGGCCTCCATGGCCTGCATGAGGAGGTGGAACACCTTGGCCGGCACATAGGCCCCCAGGCGGGATTTCACCTCCATCTTGGGCATGCCGGCCTTCAGGGGGTTGGCCTTGTGGTAATCCGAAAGGATGCGGACCGCCTTTTCCGTGAGTTCCACGAGGACTTCCCGGTGGATGCAGGTGCGGCTCTCCCGGTCGGCCAGGACCAGCTCCTTTTTGGAAAGCAGCTTGCCGATGGTGTCTTCCAGCTTTTTGGCCGAAAGGTCGGTCATGAGCAGGAGATCCCCAAAGGAAACCCCCGTGAACCCGGCGTCCCGGACGTGGAGGAGGACGAGTTCCGCCGGGGGGGCTTCCCGTTGGCGGGAGAGGGACTCGACGACGCCGGGTTTCAAACGCTTGTGCTTGGCGGGCACGGGATTCAAGATCACTCCTCCCCCCAGGGTGTGCACCGGGCTTGCGCCCCGGATGACGAACCGGTCGTTGGTCACCAGGGCCACGGGCGTGTCCAGGCGCAACTGGGCCAGGCCCTCTTCCCCCGGGGCCAGCTCGTCCGCTTCCAGGAGGATGACGTTGCCCAGGATCTCCGAGGTTCCGGCGTGGACCCGCACCCGGGCCCGGTTTTTCAGGGGTTTGGACGCCGAGGCCAACAGGCGCAGGCTCACGTCCAGCATGTAGGAGGTTCGCAGGGAATCCGGCGCGGCCACCACGTCGCCCCGGAGGAGGGCCATGCGGTCCAGGCCCTGGAAGTTGACGGCCGTACGCATGCCCATGCGGGCCTCTTCCACAGCCTCGTTGTGGACCTGGATGCCCCGGACCTTGGATTTGGCGCCCCGGGGGTAGATCATCACCGGGTCCCCCACCCGGACGCTCCCCGAGGCCAGAGTGCCCGTCACCACCGTGCCGAAGCCCTTCATGGTGAACACCCGGTCCACGGGCAGGCGGAAGAGGCTCCCCCCGGACCGTTCCGGAACCTCGCCGCACAGGCTGTCCAGGACCGTCTTGAACTCCTCCAGGCCCTGGCCGGTCATGGAGGAAACCTTCACCAGGGGGGCGTCGGCCAGAAAGGTGTTGGAGAGGTAATCCCGGACATCCTCCTCCACCATCTCCAGCCAGTCCTCGTCCACCATGTCGATCTTGGTGAGGACCACCAGCCCGTGGCGCACGGAGAGCAGCCCGCAGATGTCCAGGTGCTCCCGGGTCTGGGGCATCACCCCCTCGTCGGCGGCGATGACCAGGGCCACCAGGTCGATGCC
>JAHJUF010000288.1 GCA_018829095.1 Pseudomonadota bacterium
TCATGCCCCCCGAGGCCCCGGTGAGGGCCCGGCGCACGGCCTCGGTGTCCGCGCCGTTTTCCTGGACTGTTCCGGCGAAGGAGGCGGCCACGGAATGTCCCTCGGGATCGGACAGGGAGTCGGAACGCATGCGAAGGTCAGCGCCCGCCAGAAAGGCTTCTCCCGTGGTCCCCAGGCCTGTCCGGCTCCGCACCAGGCTGTTGATCGCGCCAGGATCCAGGGACGCGGCCAGGACCCCGGCGGTCCGGCCTTTGGCGTCCAGGATCGGCACCCCCATGCGGGCCGCGAGGCTGCCGTCCTTCAAGCCTTGGGCCCCGTAATCCACCAGGCTTTCCTTTCCCGAGGACAGGACCTCCCGGACCATCCGGGCCAGGCCCCCGTCCTTCAGGGGGCCGCTTGCCAGGTTTTCCCCCAGTTCCGCGCTCCGTGTGGAGGAAAACAGGACCCGGCTGGTTTTTCCGTCCACCAGCAGCACGTCCGAGAAGCTTGACCGGGCAGTGTAGAGGTCCACGTTCACCCCGTACTGCTCGTAGATTCTGGCGTATTGGCCGCCGGACAGGTCCAGGGCTTTGTCCCCGGCCCCGGCGGCCAGGGCGGCCAGCTGTTCGAAAAGGGTTTTCAGCGCCTGGCTCCCGGCAAAGAGATCCAGTTCGCGGAAAGACTGGCTGAACAGGGCCGCGATCTCCGCCTGGCGGATGTCCCGCACGGCCTCCAGCCTCTGGGCGGCCCGGTCCCGGAGCACCCCCACCACGTCCGTGAGGGCCAGGGCGTCCTCGTGCCTCTTCTCGAAAAACCGGGTCACCTGGTCATTTTTCAGGTCCCGGACCGCGGAGAGCTTGTCAAAGGCCTGAGCCACCAGCACGCCCTTGGACCGGCTGTACAGCATGCTCCCCAAAAAGGTCATGGGCCCTAAAGCAAGAAGGAGGAACCACACCAGGATCTTGGACCTCAGGGTCCGGTGGAAGGGCAGTTCGGTTTTGGCCGGTTGGCCGCTTTTTTCCGTCAGGTCCGGGGCCGCGTCTTCCTCTTCCAGCATGGTCGTATCCTCTTTCGTCCTAGTCGTTGACGCCCCGCCTGAAAAGAGGGGGGTGCTCCTCCGATCCTATTCCTGGTCCACCACCAGCCGCTGGTCCCCCAGAAGGCGGGCCAGGTCCAGTATCAGCACCGGCCCGGGCAGGCTGCCCCGGACAAAGGCCCGGGCCTGGTCCGGGAGGGTGTCCGGGGCCGGAGAGAGGCCGGCGCCCGGGGCGTTCATGGACCAGGGCCGCCCATCAGCCAGGAAGCAGATGCTTGTTTCGACTCCGGCCGCTTCCACCCGGGCGCGCACGATGTGGGGCTCCCGGGACGGCTCCCGGTCCGGCAGCCCCAGGATGGGGGCCAGATCCACCACAGGATGGATGCCCCCCCGGAGGTTCACCAGCCCCAGGATGAAATCCGGGGTTCCGGGAACCGGGGTGATATCCGGCAGGGGCCGGACCTCCAAAATATCGGAAAGGTCCGCAGCCCAGGTTTCTGCCCCCAGGTGAAAGGCCAGGCAGTGGACCCGGTCCTCCCTGTCCTCCCGCCGCCTGGGAGGCCGGGCCAGGAGCCGGGCCCGCTGTTCCAGGATGTCCTCCACCAGGAGGCGGCCAACAGAGTCCGTGGTCATGCCGTGCCTCCCGCCTTGGCCCAGGAGCCGTTTTCCCCGGCCAGGGCCAGAAGCCTTCCGGCGGTGAGGGACACGGCTCCGCAAAGCTCCTGACCCGGGTCCAGGTTCCGGGCCAGGTCCAGGGCCAGCTCCCGGTGCCGGGCCGCCTCTTCGGGCAGACCCCTGCGCCGGGCCAGGTCCGCCAGGGTCCAGTGGGCCAGGACAAATTTCGGGTTCAGGTACAGGGCCTTTTTCAGATCCTCCCGGGCTTCGGCGTCCAGGCCCTGCTCCAGGCGCACCAGGGCCTGGATATACCGGGCCTCGCTCAGGAGGGGGTCCGCGTCCAGGGCCAGGGCGCAGAACTTCTCCGCCTCCTGGTGGCGTCCCAGGTTGGCCAGCGCCAGCGCGGCCTTGCCCAGGGCCTCGGCCCGGCGGGGATGCCCCTTGTCCACCCGGCCCAGGTGCGTGAGGGCCTCCTCGTAGAGCCCCTTCCGCAGCCGGTCCAGGCCCTGGTCAAAGGCCGGGGGCGGCGGCGGGGTCCCGGCAGCTTCCTTCTCCTTGGACGCGGAGCCGGGCTCCCAACCATTCGGGAAGGGTTCGGCCGAGGGAGAGTGGAGGACCGGGACCGGGATCCGTGGCGGGATGCCAGGGGCCGCGGGCACGGGTTCCTCCAGGTCTTCCTTCCGGTAGGCCGCCGCCTCGGGCAGGACGCAGTGCAACTCTCCGTCCAGGGAAAAGGAGCCGGCCTCGGCCGGGCTCACCAGAAGCCAGCCGCCCCGGGCCAGGGAGCCGCTCAGGCGCCGGGCCACCCGGGATATGGCTCCGGGATGAAAATAGATGGCCATGTTGCGCCACAGGATGAGATCCAGGCCCATGGCTCCGGCCGGCGCGGGTTGGCGGTCGTCCATCATGTTGAAGGAGGTGAAGTGCACCATTTGCTTCACCCGGTCCTGGACCTCAAAGTCCTCCCCGTGGCGGACGAAGTAGCGGTTCAGGAGCCTTTCGGGGGCATTGCGAAAGGACCATTTCCGGAAGCGCCCCTGCCGGGCCGTTTCCAGCCCCCGGCTGTGGATGTCCGTGGCCAGGATGGAGACGTCCCAGTCCTCCCCGGACCCTGCCAGCTGTTCCAGCAACAGGATGGCCAGGGAATAGGGTTCCTCCCCGGTGGCGCAGCCCGCGCTCCACAGGCGGACCTGGCGGCTGTTCTTTCGCCGTTCCAGGATATCGGGAATCACGTGTTCGGTCAGGGCGGAAATTTGGGAGTCGTCCCGGAAAAAATAGGTCTCTCCCACCCGGAGGATCTCGATGACCTCTGTCCAAACCGGATGGTCTGTGGGAGTTCCCTCCAGGGTTTCCCGGAAGGCGGCGAGATCCGTAAACCCGGTTTTGGACGCGGCCAGGACCAGGTCCCGGGCCAGCTTGGGCCGTTTCCGTTCCGGAAAGACCATGCCGGTTTTTTCGGCGAAAAGCTCCAGGAAGCGGTTCAGTTCCCGGTCGCCGGGCACGCGGGGTTCCGGGGCCGTCATGGGCGGGCCTCCGGGTCGGGGGTGGTGGCCTCCGGTGCGGGGATCACCTCGCCGGGGGGGAGGAGCACGGCATCGTCCAAGGCCATGACCAGGCCGTCGGTTCCCGCGAAAACAGATGAAAGAGCCCGGGACCGGGACAGGGGCTCCCCCGGGGCCGCCGGGCCGCCGGGGCCTGCGGAAAGGATGCCGGCCACCTCGTCCACCCACACGGCGATTTCCTGGTCCTGGACGCGGATCACCACCAGGCGGTCGTCCGGGGAGAGGGGCCTTTCGGCAAGCCCGAAGCGCCGGGCCAGGTGCACCACGGCCAGGGCGCGGCCCTCCAGGTTCAGGACCCCCAGCACCCAATCCGGTGCCCCGGGCGCGGGGGAAACCCGGGCCGCGGCCAGCACCCGGACCACGTGGGGCAGGGGCAGGGCATAGCTTTCTCCCGAAGCCCGCACGCAAAGAAACAAATCACCCTCAGCGCGCAAGACCGGAGCCCTGCGGGGTTTTTGCACGGGTAAAGCCAAAATGGCCGGGCCTCGAAAAGTCGCATTTTCCCCGGGAGGGCCGGGGCGGATGGTGATAATAGGGCCGGAAGTACTAGATATTTCTACCCCATCGGAGGACCAAGATCAATATGGAAACGGAGGTTTTCCGCTGGAATTCCACGAACCCCGCATAGATGGACCCCATGGGGAGGCTCCCGCCGGGAGCCTCCCCATGGGATTATCCTTTTTTCGGGAGGAATCGAAGCGTTGGGCCGGCGGGCTCAGGCCGTGGTCCGGTACCGTTTCACCCGTGCCATAAGCTCCTGGTCTTCCAGGACACAGGTCACGTCGGCAGGGTCGTAATCGCCGCTCTCCATGAGCCGTTTCACCCCGGAGATTTCGTCCAGCACGTGGGCCTTGCAGGCGGCTGGCTGAAAAGCCTTTCTCCAGACATACAAAAGGGCGAAGGGAAGCAGGAGGGGGTTGGCCTTGAAGTAGAGGATCTCCTTCACCAGGGTGCCCTCGGGGACCTGGGTGAAGGTGAAGTCCGTTCCGATCCAGATCCAGGAGAACAAGGCGAAACGGCCCAGCCAGACGAAGCGCCGGTTGCGCTCGAACTCCACCACATGGCCCACGTGGTGCAGGTAGAATCCGTCTATGATCTCCTCGATGGAGAACACGGACCCAACGCCCCCCTCCCGGATGTCCAGGGCCTCGGCCCGGAGGTGGTAGCCGAAATGCCAGCGTTCGTACTGGGCCCCCCGGGAGATGAAGTTGAAGACCTTGTCCAGGTCCTCATGGATGACGATGGAGTCTGTGGCGTAGTTGATGCGCATGGCGGATCTCCTCTCTGGGGTTGGAAGGAAACGCGGGATGGGCGGCCCGGGAAAACCGGGGCAAAAGGCGGGGGAGGGGGACGGTCACGGGACCGGCTCCCCGCCCCGGCCGGAAGCCAGAGCATCCATCCACCCGGACAGGGCCGCGAAAATCTCGTTGTGGTCCACATGGTCCGGGTCCAGCCACCACTGAATGAACAGCCCGTCCAGAAGGGCCAGGAAAGCCGTGGCCAGGGGTTCGGGAAACGGAGCCTCCGGGGTGGAGAGGTGCGTGACGATTGCCCGGCGGAAGCCCGCGAACATGTCCCGGGCCCGGTCCCTGAA
>JAHJUF010000289.1 GCA_018829095.1 Pseudomonadota bacterium
CACCACGTCCCGGAGGTTGTCGCACACGGGTTTTTCATCGCAGGTGTCGCAGGCGAGCTCGCTGCATTCCACTTCACCGTCCATGCCCAGGACGAGTTTCTTGTGTTTTCCCGATAGGATGGAGGCTTCCAGGGCCAGTTGCTCCAGGGCGGCCACGTCCTTTTGTCCGGAAGTGACGAACAGAACCTCGGCGGCCGAAACGCCCGGGAAGTCCTCCATGAGCGTCACGGCCAAGGCTGAGCCCACGGCCCACAGGGACAGCCCGGCGGTTTTTTGCCTCCTGCCCACCCGCACCCACAGCCGCCCCGGCACGGCGCGCACCATCCAGCCCGGTAGCCGGTGCATGAGGTACTGGGCGTTTTCCAGGGAAAAGGGGTCGGGCACAACAACGGGGTCCACGGCCACGAGGATCACCTGGCCCAGGGCCCGGCGCTCCCCGGCGGCCATGTCCGGGATATCCGGGCCCGCCACGGTGACGTCTCCATGATGCACCAGGTCCGGCCGGTACGTGACGAGCACCGTGGACACCGAGGCTGTGCTCGGGTGGCCCAGTTCCACGAAACAGTCCTCCGCCAGGATGACCTCGGGCTTTTTCACGCCCCGGGGGGTCAGGGCAAAGCGGGAGCGCAGTTCGTCCGGGGAAAAGGGCGTCTGGCGTGTTTTTGCCATCCCCGCCATCCCCGCCATCCGGCCCATGAACTCCCGGGCGCGGAGCACCAGGGCTTCCATGTCCGCCACGGGCGGGCCTTGTTGATCATCGGATTTTTCGGTCATGGAGGGTTCATCCTTTTTGAGAAGGTAACCCGGCGGCGAAACCCGGTCAAGCACGGCCGGTCGCCCGGGCCTTCGAAGTTCGTCAGGACAAGGGGGGCGGCATGATCCTGCCTAACCAGGTTTCCGCGGACAAGGTGGAAAAAAACGGATGGGATGTGCTGGTGGCCGGGGCGGGGCCGGCGGGGAGCGCGGCCTCCATCTGCCTGGCCCGCCTGGGGTACCGGGTGCTCATGCTGGACGAGGCGTCCTTTCCCCGGGAGAAGGTCTGCGGCGACGGTTTCCTTTCCGACGCCCAGAGGAGCCTGAAGCGCCTGGGGGCCTACGAGGCCGTGGAGTCCGAGGGGCGGGTTTCCCCGCGCCTGTCCATGATCTCCCCGTCCGGGCACAAAACCCATCTGAACGGCGCGTTCCTAACCTGCAAGCGCGTCACGGCCGACGCCATCCTGGCGGCCCGGGCCGTGGAGGAGGGGGCGGTGTTCGCCCGGGGCCGGGTGGAGTCCTTGGAAGCCGGGGCCGATGGGGTGGAATTCGTCCTTTCCAACGGGTCCGGTCCGGTCCGGGGCCGGGTGGGCATGATCGCCACCGGGGCTCGGCTTTCGCTGTTGAACGGCCGGGGGATTGCCAATGCCCGGCGGCGGTGCGACGCGGTGGGCATCCGGTGTTACGTGCAATCGGACCACGACCTGGACGAACTTCTGGTGTGCGAGGACCAGTCGGTCATGCCGGGCTACGGCTGGATCTTCCCCATGGCCAACGGGGAGTTCAACATGGGGGTGGGCCTCTTCAACGCCAAGAGGAACGGCGATTCCAACCTGAACCGGATGTTCGACCGGTTCATCACCCAGTACGAACCCGCCCGGCTCATCATGGAAAAGAGCCGGGGCCGGACCCCGTGCAGGGCGGCCATGCTCCGGTGCGGGCTGTCCGGGGCCGAGCCCGTGGCCGGGGAGAACCTCCTGGTCCTGGGGGAGGCCCTGGGGGCGACCTATCCCTACACGGGGGAGGGTATCGGCACGGCCCTGGAGAGCGGCGAGCTGGCCGCCCGGGCGGTGCACGAGGCGTTCTGCGGCAAGGGCCGCCAAGGGCTCGCCCTCTATCCCCGCCTGGTGCGCCAGATCCTGGTTCCCCGGCACCGCGGCTGGTGCCTGTGCCAGAAGTACCTCTCCAGCCCCCGCATGAACGACCTCTTCATCCGCCTGGCCAAACCCGGCAGCTTCGCCCAAAGCGCCCTGGAACACGTCTGCAACCACTCCATGAACCCCGCCGAGCTCCTGTCCCCCCTGGCCCTGGCCCGGGCATGGGTGCGGTGGAAGAAGGGGAAATAGTCCTCTACCCAACAACGCGTTTTGCCCCGTTGCGCTTCATCTCCCCCTGGCTTACAGTTGACGTGGAGACAGGTAACAAGTTGCCGATTCCTCCCCGGGGTGAAACCTTTCCATCTTCATGACCAGAACGTAAAGGAGAGCAACCATGGCGAAGAAATACCGTCTGGAAGGCAAGTGTCCCCAATGCGGGTGCAGCAGCGTCAGCCATCTTTCCAAGGAGGAGATGGACAAGCATTTCAAGGGCCTGGACAACCTGGAGCTGGATTGTGGCGAGTGCATGAGGAAGTTCACGGAAAAGGCCGCCACCGCCTGCCCGGAATACGCCAAGGACTGCAAGATATAGCCCGGCCTTTCCAAAGGGGCATAGCGTAACCAAGGGAAAACGCGAAGGGGATGGCGCCATGAGCCGGACGCAACGCAAGGCGGTTTATCTGGTCCTGGGAATCGCCGGGGGGGTGCTGCCCTGGGTTTTCGCCGGGCGGGTGTTTGCCTCGGGCCAGGGGCTCTGGGACTTTCTGGGTCTGGCCGTGGCCAATCCGGCGGCAACAGCCGTGGCCCTGGACATCAGCTTTTCCACGGCCGTGGCCGGCTTTTTCGCCTGGCGCGAGGCCCGGCGCCTGGAGATCCGGGGCGTGTGGATCTGCGCCCCCCTCCTGGTGGTGGCCCTGGCCACCGCCCTGGCGGTTTTCCTCTGGATGCGGGAAAACCGCCTGGAAGAGCTGGAAAGGGAAGCGCCCGCCCCCTGACCGCCCCGCCTCCTTTTTCCCGCCCCCGCATTGCCATTTTTCCCGGATTCGGGTTATGAATTCCCCTGTTCCTTTTTCCTTCCGGGAGCCTTTCATGATCCTCGACCTTTCCGAGCGCCACGTCCCGGCGATGTCCGCCATCATCAACCAGGCCGCCCGGGCCTACGCCGGGGCGATCCCGGCGGACCGGTACCACGAGCCTTACATGCCGCTGGCCGAACTGTACGGCGAGATCGCCGCCGGGGTGCGGTTCTCCGGCTTCCTGGAGCGCGGCAGCCTCTTGGGGGTCATGGGCATCCAGGACGTGGGGGACGTGACGCTCATCCGCCACGCCTACGTTTCGCCCGGGGCCCAGCGCAAGGGGGTGGGCCGGGCGCTCCTTTCGGCCCTGGCGGCCCGGGGGGCCCGGCCGCTCCTGGTGGGAACCTGGGCGGACGCCCACTGGGCGGTGGGCTTTTACGAAAAAAACGGGTTTACGCGGGTGGGCGTGGAGGAAAAGAACCGCCTCCTGGCCACGTACTGGTCCATTCCCAAACGCCAGGTGGAGACCTCCGTGGTCCTGGCGCGCCAGGAGGCCGGACCCGCGTCCCCCAGGCCCGTCCGTCCCCTGGGGGACATGGAATACACCTACTGGCTCATGGACCTCACCTCCCGGGCCAACTTCGTGTTCTGCGCCGAACTCTCCGGCGGCCTGGACCCCCGGGCCCTGGAAAAGGCCCTGGTTCCCTGGACCCGGGCCTATCCCCTCCTGGGCACCAAAATCGTGGAACACAAAAAGGGCGCGATGTTCGTCCCCGTGCCGGAGCCCGTGCCCCTGCGGACGGTCCGGGTGGCGGACCCGTCCGGGGAAACCCTTGCCGGACCCGGCGATCCCCTGGTGGAACTGCTCCAGGAGGAACACGTCCGGCCCTTTGCCCTTGGGCAAGGCCCCCTGGCCCGGGCGGTCCTTGCGGA
>JAHJUF010000290.1 GCA_018829095.1 Pseudomonadota bacterium
ACCACCTTCCGCATCACCCTGCCCATGTACGAGGGGCCCATTCCCGAGGAGGTGCCTTAGGGAACCTGGAGGCTGTCCGGAATCTTCCCTTTTTCAAAGGGGGGCCGGGACATTGGCCGAAGGCGGCAGGCTGTGCCGAAAATACCCCCCCCCCCATTCCCCCGGAACCCGGACTCAGGGCGAAAGCCTCACCACCAGCACGGATTTTGGGCATCTGCGCACCACGCCGGCGGCCACGCTGCCCAGGCGGGTGCGGTCGATGTCCGTGTGGCCGTGGGTGCCCATGACCACCAGATCAAAGCCCCCCTTTTCCGCCCGCTGGACGATCTTTTCCACCGGATTTCCCGTGTCCATGATGTAGCCCGCGATTGTAACGCCCTCCGCTCCCACCTCTTGGCAGGCTTCCTCCATGGTCTTTTTGATCCGTTGCTCCATGGCCTTCCTGGTGCTGGCCAGGCCCTTGTCCATATAGGCCTGCCAGGACCGGGCCAGGTCCTCGTCATTGTCCCCCAGTCCGGCGGAGATCTCCTCGGTGGGCAGGGGGATGACGTGGAGAACGGTGATGGAGGCGTCCATGCGGGAGGCCAGGCTCGCAGCGGCGCGGGCCGCCTTTCCGGCTGAAAGGGAGAGGTCCGTGGCGAACAGGATTTTTCCGATGTCAAAGCTCATAAGGGTTTCCTTTCCAGATGGAAAATCGGGGCGGGGCCTTAAATTTATTTGTACCACGGGAATCGGGGAATTGGCCAGTGTAAGGCCAGGAGGCCAACAGGGACGTCAAGGTCTGCGGGTTGACAACCTCCCGGGACCGGACGGGAAGGCCTGGTTTTCCGGGGCCTGTTGGGGAGCGTCGGCCCGGGGCGGGGATGGCATGGAAATTGAATATTTTCTTGGGCAGGGTGCCGGATCGCGGCCCCTCACCAGGGGGCGGGGAGAAAACTTCCCCGGCCCGGGAACAACAGCCACCTTTTCCCATCGAGGAGTCTTTCCATGGTGACCCTCACCAAAGCCGCAAAAAAGGAACTGGACGCGCATTTCGCCAAGGAAGAGAAAAAACCCATCCGTCTGTACCTGGCCGCCGGCTGAGGCGGGCCGAAACTGGCCCTGGCTCTGGATGAGCCGGCGAGTACGGACGAAGTTTACGAGGACCAGGGATACACTTTCGTACTGGACCGGAAACTGGCCCGGGACGTGATGCCCGTGGAGGTGGACAAGGGCTTTTTCGGCTTCAAGTTTCGTTCGGCCCTGGACAAGGCCCGGGGGGAGGCCAAGGGTTCCTGCGCCTGTTGATCGTCCGGCGACAGGGCGGTTCGCGGTTTGCATTCTCCCGGAGCAGGATGTAGGCTTTTCCCGGGAGATGCACCATGAAAAAACTCGTGGTCCTGGTCATGCTTTTGTGGGCCGCCACGGCCTTGGCCGGTGGAACCTGGATGGTGCGCCTGAAGGATGGGAGCGTCCTCAAGGGCGAGGTGGAAGGCCTTTCGGGCGGCGTGTACCTGGTCCGCACCCCGGACATGGGCCTGGTGCGGGTGCCCGAGTCCCGGGTGATATCCATCCAGCGGGAGGCGGCCTCGCCGCCGTCGCCATCCCCGTCCGCCCGGCCCCTGGCTTCAGGCCCGGAAGCAGCCGCCGGGGCGGGGGAGGTGGCCGCCCGGATGCTTTCGGACCAGGGGATCATGGACCTGGTCATGGACCTCCGGAACGACCCCGCCTTCCAGGAGATTCTCCAGGACCCCAAGCTCATGGAGGCCGTGGCCAACGGTAACGTGGCCGCCCTCCTGGCCGATCCTCGATTCACCCGCCTCCTGAAACACCCCCAGGTTCACGAGATCGAGGGCAAGCTCGCTCCCTGATTCCTTTTGATCCTGGGAAGAAATCCCCCCTGTCCGCCTTTTTCAAAGGGGAAATCCGGTTAGGGACGTGTTCCAAAAGGACCCTCCTTTTGGCAACGGCCCGAAAGCCCGGCAGCCCGTTTGACCCGGCCCCGCCCGGGTTTGCCCGGGGGGGCGGGCTTGTGGTACAAAGAGCCATGGCGGATATCATTCTCTTGGAGCCTTTTCAACGGTCGTACAAGCAGGCCCGGAGGTACGCCACCTCGCCGGCAGCCTTTGAAAAGGACCGGGAAAGGGCCAAGGCCCTGCTATTGTCCGTCCTGGCCCAGGGAGACACCCGCCTGCGCCACCCCATCCTCATGATGCTGTCCAGCCAGGGGGTGGAGGAGGCTGCCGAGCCCCTGTACCGGATCATGACCGCTTCCGGCGAATCCCCTTCCATGCGCATTTTCGCGGCCCACCGCCTGGCTCATCTCCTGGGCCGGATGCGGGACCCCAAGCCCTGGGCCGGGCGGCTCCTTGCCCTGATGGAGGACGGGGACCCGGAGCTACGCCGCCTGGCTGTCACCTCCCTGGCCTGGGAAGGGAACCGGGATGCCTTCGACGCCCTGGCGTTGCGGTTGCGCGACCCCGACCCCGGGGTGCGCTCGGCTGTGGCCCAGGCCCTTTGCCGGCTGGGAGACGACCGGGCATGGGCTATCCTCCTGGACAGCATGGGCCAAGAGACGGGAGCCGGGAAAAAAGCCGTGCTCTTCAACCTCTGGCGGCTCCCCGTGCCCCGCCCCTGGCTCCAGCAGGTCTATGCCAGCCACCTCAAGGACCCGGAACCAGGACTCCGGCTCCTCTGCCTGGCTCTGCTGGACCGGGAGGAGCGGCGCAAAAACGCCGGCCAGGTGATTGGACTCCTTTGCGACCCCGACCCCCGGGTGCGCAGGATGGCCCTGCGTCTGGCCCAGGCCCTGCCCCCGGAGGTTCTCCAGACTTCGGAAAGGGATCTGGAACGTATGTTGTCCGATCCGGACATGGAGATCAAACGCCTGGCCCTGGAAGCCCTGAAAATCGCCCGGCGGGAGGCTCCTTCCGGTTGACATCCCCGGGCTGATTTCCTAAACAGGTCTAACCACAGGGCCGAACAGCCTGCTAACGGCCAGGGAACTCTGCCCACGAGAGGTTTCAAGGAGAACGAGATGGTTCGGAGCGTGATCAAGGGACTGGGGAGCTACGTGCCCCCCAAGGTGGTGACCAACGACGACCTGGCCGGCCTCATGGACACGAGCCATGAGTGGATCCTGACCCGCACGGGCATCGAGGAACGCCACTTCGCCGAGGAGGGGGTCTATTGCTCGGATCTCGCCCTGGAGGCCTCCAGAAGAGCCATCGCCGACGCGGGCATCACGGCCGGGGACGTGGATTTCATCATCCTGGCCACCCTTTCCCCGGACCACCATTTTCCGGGCACGGGCTGCGGGCTCCAGGACAAGCTGGAAATTCCCCCCGTGGCCTGCCTGGACGTGCGCAACCAGTGCACGGGTTTTCTCTATTCCCTGACCGTGGGCGACGCCCTGGTGCGAACCGGGGCCTACCAGAACGTCCTGGTGGTGGGGGCGGAGGTCCATTCCTCGGGCCTGGACTTTACCAACCAGGGCCGGGACGTGGCCGTACTCTTTGGTGATGGGGCCGGCGCGGTGGTTCTTTCCCCCTCCCCGGACCCGGACCGGGGGCTCCTGTACTCCAAGCTCTACGCCGAGGGCAAGCACGCCAAGGCACTTTGCGCCAATGTGTGGGACATCTCCAGGAAGCCTTACCTCACCAAGGAGGACCTGGACCAGCGCCGCCACTTTCCCTCCATGGACGGAAAGACCGTATTCAAACACGCGGTGACCCGGCTGGTGGAGACGGTGAAGAACACCCTGGAAACCCAGGGGATCTCCCGGGAGGACATCAAGTACGTCATTCCCCATCAGGCCAACATGCGCATCAACCAGATCGTGGCCGACCGCCTGGGCTGGCCCCGGGAGATGTTCCTGCACAACATGCAGCGCTATGGCAACACCACCGCCGCCTCCATCCCCCTGCTCCTGGACGAGACCTACCGGAACGGCATGATTTCCAAAGGGGATCTGCTCCTGGTCATCGCCTTTGGCGCGGGCTTCACCTGGGGTTCGGCCCTGTACCGCTGGTGACGGCGGGCGCGGCCAGAAGCCGGATGGGGCCGTACCAGGCCACGGCGGATTCCCCTGTGTTGTCCGTGTCCGTCATGATGGCCACGGCCCCGGCCGTGGGCGGGTCGTAGCCGAAGCTCCTGCGAAAGTCCTCCACCAGGTTCCGCCTCTCCCGGACCCACTCCCCGGCCCGGGCATTTCCGCTTTCCACGGCAATCATCATGGCATTCTTTACAAAGGGGTTGGGCACGCTCTCGCCCCGGGGCAGCTTGTTGGCCCAGACGTAGTTCAGGGCCTTGGTGCGCCAGAACAGGAGCGAGGGAAACACCACGTACACCCGGGCCGCGTAGTCGTCCCCGGCCTTGGTCCGGGCGTCTCCCTTTTTCAGCACGCTTTCGATCTTCCAGGACCATTCGAGGAACGGGTATTCGCCCGGGTCGAACGCCATCTCCCGGTAAAGCCCCGAGGCTGCGGCGCGGCTTTCGGCCTTGAGGACCGGCCCCTGGCCTGTTTGCTCCACCCGGTATTGGGTGTTGCCGGCAAAGGACTTCTCCTTCCAGAGGGAAAGTCCGCCGGAGAAGTCGTCCACCAGGATTTCGCCGCTGGCGGCCATGAGGGTTCCCGCCAGGGCCAGGATGGCGGCCAGGGTCAGGGCCGTTGGCAAGGCCCGCCTTTTCCTTTTTGTTCTTGGGGTCCTGTTTGCCATTCCGGTCATCCCTCCCAGGGCTGCCCCTTGAATTCGCGGGGCTCGTATTGTAGTATCAAATTTAACGCCTTTTTATGGCCTGGAACAAGGTTTCCCTGCTTTTTTTACGGTTGAAGCGAGTTCCTTTCCCCGAAGGATTCCCATGCCCCACAAGGTCCGTATCCTGGATTCCGGCTCCTGGAAATTCATCCTGGAGATGCACGACGGCCGCGTGACCATCTGGCCCTATCACCAACGCAAGGCTGTGGAGGTGGAGGCCCGGGAAGGGTGCAAACACCGGAGGCTCGCTTTCCGCAAGCTTCTGGACGGCCAGGCGGCCTGGCGGGGGGACAAGGGAATGGCGGCTTCCTGGTGCCGGCGGTTCGCTTCGGACCCGGAGTTTCGGGAAGTGGAAATCGGGCGGTTCAAAAGCTCCCTGGAGGGGGCGGAGGCCGGGGAAGGGGATCAGTAGGAGATTTCCCCCTTCTGATTGATGGAGTAGGTGTGGGTTCCCTGGGCGTGCTCGGCCGTCAGGATCAGGGTGTCGGCCCCTCCGTCCACCACAAAGACCGACACCCCCACGGTCTGGCGCCATCCGTAGGCGCGCAGGAGGGCGTCCGTCACCGTGCCGTCCGGCTCGTCCACGTAGTATTGCATGGCCATGCGGTACACATTTCCCAGTTCCGTCATGGCCTGGGCGTCGTGGGAGCGCTGGCGGTACTGGAAGAAGTTGGGGATGGCGATGGCGGCCAGGATGCCGATGATGGCGATGACGATCATCAACTCTATGAGGGTGAAGCCCTTTGCGTTGCGAATCCCCGGCCGTCTCATACCGTCCTCCTTGGAAAAATCTGTTCTCTCCGGGCCCGGCGCGCCTTCCGGCCAGCCGGACGATCCCGGTGAATTCATGGTCTGCAAGTTTTGAACCAGTTGGCCCCGGCCGGCCTGAAACCGTTGTTGATGCCGGGTTTCCGTTCTGGCGGCCGGAATGGCGGATAGGCGAGGTGCCAGGTTTTTTTCAGCAGCCAACGGTGAATTCCCCCGCAGGTCAGGCGGGGCCCACGGTCATCTTCTTGCCCGGGGCCAGGATTTTTACCTGAGTCAGGGGCGCCAGCGCGGCTGCGGCCAGGGCAAAGGACTCTGCGTCCCCCGTGGTTTTCAGCAATACCCGGTCCATGAGGCCCCCGCCCGAGTGCCCATAGTGGATGGGCACGGCCACCCGGGGGTTCAGCACCCCGCAGAGCCCGGCCGCGTCCGCAGGGCCCATGACCACCTTCCGGTTGTTCATGGGGCGGATCAAAAGCCCGTTCACCGGCACCAGGGCCATGTCGAGCCTGGGAAAGCGCTTGGCGATTTCGGCCAGCTCCGGTACAAAGAGGGTGTCCGCCCCGAAGAAGACGGTGTATCCCTCGCCCGAAAGCACGCAGGTGATCTCCGGCACCCCGTGGGACGCCGGGGTGGCCGTGGCGGTCACGGGCCCCAGGCTGGCGGTCTCCCAGGGTTTGAGTTCGGTGACGTTGGTGAACCCGGCTTTTTTCACCGCCCCCCCCAAACCGGAGAGCACGGCAAAGGGAACGTCCCGGTCCGGATAGTCCGAAAGGGCGGCCAGGTCGAAATGGTCAAAATGCTTGTGGCTGATGAACACTCCCGAGAGCCTGGGAAGGTCTGCGGCCTTCACTCCCAGGGGTTCGCTCCTTCTGTAGCCCGTTTTTTCGGAGAACCAGGGGTCCGTAAGCACGGTGTGCTTCCCAAAGGAGAGGAGTACGCAGGAGTGGACCACGCGGGTTATGGAAAGGGAAGGCATGGAATTTCTCAATCCGGACCGTCCGGGCAGGCGTCTTCCGGCTGCGGCGCGGTCCTCCCGGAGATGGTATGAAGAAACAGTCCTCCCAAAAAAAGAAATCCCGCAGGGCGCGGCTTTCCCCGTCGGCCATGGTCAGCATCGGCATGGGGGCGGCCCTGGTGGGGGCGGGGCTTTACGGTGCCTGGTTCAGGGATTCCCCGGGAGGGTACTTCCTGAGCGGACTGGGCCTGCTGTTCTTTGTCCTGATGTGGTTCAGCTACCAGAGGTAAGCCCTGTGGAACCGCCCGTCCGGAAGCGATCCGATTCCGTTCTGTTTTTCCATGGTCAGTCAGCCCAAACACTTGTGTAGCAAACCATGACCATCTGATCAACCTGATTTTCCCGCGAGGCTTTCCGGGGGTGGCGCGTCCGGTTCCAGGTACATGGAAAACAGGGGACGCAGCTTTTCCAGGTTCTTGGTCAGGGTATGGCCCACCTCCTGGCCCAGAGCGTCCAGGATGACCAGGCTGTTGATGGCCGCGTCGTTCAAGGATGCTGCCCGGAGGCGCTCGGCCAGGTGGACGTTCACCTCGTGGATTTGCTCGTACAGGGAGAGGAGCCCGGCCATGCTCCAGTCCGGAGCGAGCCCCTGGGACTGGCGCAGGTACTGGGCGATGAGGAAGGTTCCCAGGACCCGGAACACGGTGTTCTTGGCGTCGCCCATGGGCAGGTGGAAATGGGCCATGGGCCGGAGCATTTTCATGACCGGGCAGGAGGACAGGGCGAGGAGAAGCCCCAGGATGGAGCGCACCGCCTGCTGGGTGGAGGTGGTGGTGGTGATGCGGATGTTGTCCCGCTCCACGGTGACGTCCACCGGGTCATGGGACACCCGGTCGCCAAAGGCCCGGATCACCGGGGACACGGCCAGGGCGGCCGGGCAGGTGAGGCGGCTGTCCGGCTCGATTTCACAGCCCGGGCACCGGTGGGCGGAAAGGAGCATCCACTCCTCCATCTCCACCATGTCCTCCCCCTCCTGGGAGGTGTCCCCCTGCTCGTCCATGAAGAATTCCCGGATCGAATTTTCCGCGAACTCGAATCGGTAACGGATCATGGGCCTTCCCCCTCTGGCGGCCGCGCAGCGGGCCGTTTTCTAAGTGTCCGTGGATGTCTTGTTCCGCCCCGGGTCCCCGAAGCGGGCGAGCCAGGCCTTCATGTTTTCCACTTGGCCGGGGCCAAAGGGGGCCAGGCTGATCAGGATCTCTTCCTCCGTCTTCATGTTGGGCGTTTCCCCGTTGTTCTTCGAGAAGAACTTGTCCGCGAAGCAGACCAGGATTTCCGGGAGCGTCACAGGGACCAGATCCCGGTCCGGCAGGTCAAGCCCCCGGGACCGGGATTCCCGGCGGGAGATGCCCGTGCCCACGTGACGCTCGCATACCCGGGCGTGTTCCGGGAGCCCCTCGGTCGCGAGGATTTTTGCCCCCAGGACGCCATGGCGGTAGTAAGGCTCGGCACCATGGCAGCCCAGGGATGGGGCCCGGGTGGCGAAGATGCCGATGTCGTGGACCAGGGCCGCTTCCTCCACCAGGGCGGCTCCTGCATCCGAAAGCCCCTCCTGCCGGGCCAGGCGCGCAGCCAGGGCGGCCACGGCCCGGGAGTGGGCCAGGAGCACGGAAAAGGCGGGTTCGGACAGGGGGCAGTGCTTCTGGAGCAGGGCCTCCATGTCCTCCACCCGGGCCGTTGGGTTCGGGGCCGCCCGGGATGGGACCTGGGTCTGGATGGATAAACTCATCTCGTGGATCAACCTCTTGGGGCGGTTTTCAGAAGAAATGTTTGATTTCAGCAACGTTTATTTCCCGGTTTTCCCAAGGAGATCGGGAGGTCAGGCTTGGGCTGTTTTGCATAACGGCCCTGTTTCAGGGTTGATGGAGATGCAACAAGTCGTCATCCCGGCGAAGGCCGGGATCCAGGGTCTTTGTAACCTATTGAAAAGACTGGACCCCTGCCTTCGCCGGGGTGACGGTTGCGAGTGGTTTCAGGGCTTGTTGCAGCTTCATCAGGGTGAAAGACCCGCAATCCATTGCTCCACCTCTTCCCGGAGAATGGAGCGGAACCGGGGAGTGCCTCCCACACCCTTGCGGCCGAACACGAAGTTGACCTCGGACAGGAGCGGGTCACCGCCGGGGCGGAACAGGATGTCCACGGCGGCCAGGTTGATGCCCGAGCGTTGCCTCAGAGCCTTGGCCGCGTCCAGGCCCCGGGCTGTGAGCACGGGATCGCCCCGGGGTTCGATGCGGGCACCCCGGCCCAGGTTGTTCCGGAACTCGGCTGGGTTATCCTGGACCCGCCAGTAGGGAATCATGCGTTTTCCCACCAGGACCACCCGGAGGTCCCGGCCTCCGTGATCCACGTATTCCTGGACCACGAAGCCCGGTTCCCCGGCAGCCTCCCGGGCTTTGAGAGCGGAAAGAGCGGCGCAAAACCCATCCGGGTTCCGGACCAGGAACACGCAGAACCCGCCCCCACCCTGGTCGGCCTTCACCACCAGGGGAAAGGCCAGGGGCAACGGCGCGCCCGGGGGGTGGAGCCGGGCGAACTCCGCCACCGAGGCGAAGGACCGGGTGGCCGGGTGAGGCAGGCCCAGGCTTGCGAACAGGCGATGGTTGCCCCTCTTGCCCTCCCATCCGAACCGGCAATGGTAATCCGGGAAGATCCGGGGGCAGAGGGCCAGGCATTCCGCCCAGGCCGCTTCCCGGATGCTTTGAGGCACCACCGCCGCACGGGCCCGGGAGAGGAGTTTCCTCTGGCCTGAGGAGAGGCTCCGGCCCGCCGGGAGGGCGAACCCGGCGTCCCCGTGGACCTGGGGATGGAGGGAGATCAGACGGATCATGCGCCCGAAAGAAGCACCCCTTCCATGAAGGGGTCCAGGTTCCCGTCCAGCACGCTCTGGATGTTGCCCACCTCCAGGTTGATGCGGTGATCCTTGACCATCTGGTAAGGCTGGAGCACGTAGGAGCGGATCTGGCTGCCCCAGGCGATTTCTTCTTTGGACTCGTAGTCCTCCTGGATCTGCCTCTTTTCCGCGTCCTTCTCCCGCTGGTACAGGCGGGCGCGCAGGACCTTCATGGCCAGATCCTTGTTCCGGTGCTGGGACTTTTCCTGCTGGCAGGAGACCGTGATGCCTGTGGGGATGTGGAAGACCCGGACCGCGGAGCTGGTCTTGTTCACGTGCTGGCCCCCGGCCCCCGAAGCCCGGAACACGTCGATGCGGAGATCCTTGTCCGCGATCTCAATGTTGAAGTCCCGTTCCACCTCAGGGTAGACAGCCACCGAGGCAAAGGAGGTCTGGCGCTTGCCCGAGGCGTTGTAAGGGGAGATGCGCACCAGGCGGTGGACGCCCTGCTCCAGCTTGAGATAGCCGTAGGCATAGGGCCCGGACACGGAGAAGGTGGCGCTCTTGATTCCGGCCTCCTCCCCGTCCTGGAGGTCCATGAGCTTGGTCTTGTAACCTTTGGCCTCGGACCAGCGCAGGTACATGCGGAGCAGCATGTCGGCCCAGTCCTGGGCGTCCGTGCCCCCGGCCCCGGCGTTCACCGACACGATGGCGTCCTTGTCGTCGTCCTCGCCCGAGAGCATCCGGTCCAGGGAGAACCGGCGGATGCGGTCCGCCAGGGATTTGAGCTGCTGGCCCGCCTCCCGGATGGTCTGCTCGTCCTCCTCCTCCAGGCCCATGTCCAGGAGCACGGCCGCGTCCGAGAGATCGGCGGTTTGGGACTTGAAGGCCGTGAGTTCGTCCGTGAGCTGGGCCCGTTCCCGCAGGATATCGGTGGTGGTCCCGTGGTCATCCCAGAAGCCCTCTTTGGCCATCAGGGCTTCCAATTCGGCCAGGCGTATTTCCTTGCCCGCTACGTCAAAGATACTCCTTCAAACCCAGGAGTTTTTCTTCGAGATCCCTCAGCATCTGTTTCAGTTCCGCGCTCATGTACACCTCCCGCGCCCGGGGCGCTTGTGCCTGTTGGGGGTTGCCCCATCCATGCGTGGGACAATTCTATTCTTAATATATGCCACTATGCCATTTTCAATCTGAAATATATTTTAATATGTTAAATCAAGCTGTTATGCAGAATCATTCCATGGATTGAGCGTTCATGACTATTACACAGTACCTGCTTGGTTCATGCTGTCGCCCAAGCTGAAAATCATTGAGAAGCATATTATTATATCACTCTTTTTTTTCGCGCAAAAGGAGCCAGGCCGTTGATGCCATGGCCAGGATCAGGCAGGCCACGGCAAAAAAATCCCCGTAGCGGACATACACGGTCTGGAGGCTTAAGAGGGGCAGGCTGGCGGTCCTTTGGGCGGGCACGAAGAGGCCCGTGGCCGCCAGCACCCGTCCTCCGGGGCCCACAAAGCCGCTGATGCCCGTGTTGGCGGCCCGGGCCAGGGACCGCCGGGTTTCCACGGATCGGAACGAAGCCATGGCGAAGTGCTGGTACGGGGCGCTGCTTTTGCCGAACCAGGCATCATTGGTGATGGTCACCAAAAGATCCGCGTTGTTTCGGGCCGCCGCCCGGCCGAGATCCGGGAAGATGACCTCGTAGCAGATGAGGACCCCCAGGCGGGCCTTGTCCACGGCCAGGGTACGGCCCTTTTCTCCTTGGGAGAAGTCCCCCACCTCCTGGACCAGCTTGCCGATGAAGAAAAAGACATCCTTCAAGGGCACGTATTCGCCGTAGGGCACCAGGTGCACCTTGTCGTACCGGTCCGCCGTGTCTCCGGTGGGGTCCAGGAGAAAGGCGCTGTTGTAGAGGTGGGCCGCCCCGTTGTCCCGCACGAAGCCCGGGCTTCCGGCCAGGACCCAGGCCCGGGTCTGCCGGGCCGTCTCCCGGACCTGTCTGGAAAGGGGGAGGTTGTAGCCGAAATAAAAGGGCAGGGCGGTCTCGGGCCA
>JAHJUF010000291.1 GCA_018829095.1 Pseudomonadota bacterium
ACAAATTAAATTGGTTAAGTGGCAATTGCCGCCCAATTCCTTCCCGGAATTCCTAGATGAACCTTTTTTTGGAGGATGTGCCCGGCTTCGCCGCCATCAGGCGGTGAGGCGGGCCCGGAGGATGGAGGCGATCCAGCGCATTTCCTCGTAGCCCGCCGTGCTGGGCAGGCGCAGGGTGGCGGTGGAGGTGCGGATGTGGAGGCGGGCCTCCCGGCTGCGGACCTGCTCCCGCCAGTCGGGCTCCTCCACGGCAAGGGGGTCCTCGGGAGGGGCGGAGCGCTCGGAAAACCGGGCGACCCAGACCTGGAGGACATCCCGGACCGGCAGCACGAAGGTGGTGCGGAACGGACCCCGGGGCCGGGAGACGGTCAGTTCCCGGGGAGAGGCGGAAATCCGCACCTCCAGCCGGGCGTTGGCCACGAATCCGGCGATGACCAGCAGGGCCAGGAGCGGAAACGCCAGGGTCCCCAGGGCGGCCATGGGCGCGGCCACCACGGCGGAGACGGTCACCCCGACCACATGGGCGGCGGTGAAGCCCGGATAATAGGCCACGCGCACCCTATCCCCCTCGGCCCAAACCCGGGCCCGGGGGCGCTCGGGCGGCGGAACCGGCGAAAACTCCACTCCCGCGTTGGCGGCCTGTTCCCGGAGGCTTTTTCCTTCAGCGACTCCTTGATTTTCCCCGCTCATCCGTCCTCCCTGCTTTACCGGTTCAAACCTCCCCCAGCACCGCCCGCCCGCCGGGGGCCAAATGGTAGCGTTCCAGGACGGTTTCCTTCAGTTTCTGGAGGGCTTTTTCACCCTGCTGGTCCACGGGTTCGCCGCCCTTGGCCCGGGCGGCCAGGCGGGCCCGGTCTTCCCGGCTGGAAAGGGGCGCGGGGCCGGAGAACCAGGCCAGGCGGTTTTTTCCCTTGTGGTACAGCACCAGGGGACCTCCCAGGATCCTGCCTTCCGGGTCTTTGGCGAAAACCCCCCTGGCTTCCACCTCCGGGTCGGGAAGGGCTACGGGCGGGGCGGCCCAGCCCAGGAGTTCGGCGAAAAGGGCCAGCCCCTGGGAAACCTCCCCGGGCCGGGCGGCGGAAAGGGAGGCTGCGGTCTCCAGACGGATCCTTTCCACGTCCTCCGGGCCGAAGGAGAGGTCCAGCCCGGCCAGGGCCAGGCTGTGGAGGGCCTGGCCGGTCTCCTGGCGCCGGGTGATCCGGGCGTCCTTGTCCCAGAGGATGCGCACGAAATTTTTGGGCTTGAACATTTCCCGGATGTACGGGTTCTTGCGGACCACCACATCGGCCACGTCCGTGCCCCGGTAAAGGGGAAGCTCGTTGTCCAGGACCAGGACATCCTGGCCTTCCCCGCTGTCCCGGACATAGAGTTCCATGCCCCGCTCGTCATGCCGGGAAAAGGAGGCCCGGGAAAGCAGGGACCGGGCGGCGTCCCGGTCCAGTTTGGCTCCCGAGGCCGGGGGGCCCAGGGTGGCGGCGACCCGGGCGGCCCACTGGTCCACCTGGATCTTTTCCATAAGCTGGTCGACGAATCCCATGGCGTTCCTCCCCGAAAAACGGCCGTAGCCCTGCGGCGGCTGAAAAGGGCGGGCTTTTCTCCCCACAAAACAGCATAATGCGCCGCATGGGGCGTGTAAAGCGGCAGCCTGATTGACCTCACGCCATCGAACTGATAAAGGAGAACGGTTCCGGGGGCTTGCCGCGCTCCCGGCTTCTTTTTCCGCCAGACAGGAAGGACGGAGCCGCTCCGCTTCCGGCAGACCATGACCGACTCGGACGATGAAAGCTACACCGGAAGGCGCAAGGACATGGTGGCCCGCCAGATCGTGGCCCGGGGCATCACCGACCCCCGGGTCCTGGCCGCCATGGAAAAAGTGCCCCGCCACCTTTTCGTGAGCGAGGCCCTGTGGGACCAGGTCTATGGGGACCACCCCCTGCCCATCGGCCACGGCCAGACCATCAGCCAGCCCTACATCGTGGCGGAGATGACCCAGGCCCTGGACGTGAGCCCGGATGACCGGGTGCTGGAAATCGGCACGGGGTCGGGGTACCAGGCCGCCATCCTGGCCGAACTGGCCTACCGGGTCTACACCGTGGAGCGGGTGAGGGAGCTGGCCATCGCCGCCCGGGCCTTTTTCGACGAGCTGCGTTACCACAACATCGTGACCCGTTGCGGGGACGGCTCCCTGGGCTGGCCCGAGGAAGCCCCCTTTGACGCCATCATGGTCACGGCAGGCGCACCCTACGTGTCCAAGAAACTGCTGTCCCAGCTGAAAATGGGGGGCCGCATGGTCATCCCGGTGGGAGACAAGCATTCCCAGACCCTGGTGAAGCTGGTGCGGGACGAGGACGGCATCCATCAGACGGACATGCTGGGATGCCGGTTTGTGAACCTTGTGGGCGAGGAGGGCTGGGAAGCCTGACAAGCTGCCGGAAAACGCGATCTGCGGCGTTGCGCTTCATCCCGCGTCACTGCGGCGTACAAGAGTACGCCTCATTCCTTGGGATTCGCGCGCCGTCGGGGTCCCCGCACGGCCAAAGGCCGGGTGGGGTGACTTTCAGCTCATCGTTTTCCGACAGCTTGTTGCTGACAAGCGCCTTTTCCCCCCATTCTTTGAATCCCAAACCGAAACGCACCCCAGCCCATGCTTAGACGACTGTATGACTGGACCATCCACTGGGCCCAGACCCCCTACGGCCCCTGGGCGCTCTTTGCCCTGGCCTTCTGCGAGTCCTCCTTTTTCCCCATCCCGCCGGACGTGCTGTTGATCGCCCTGGCCATCGCGGTGCCGAAAAAGTCCATGAAGTACGCTCTGTTCTGCTCGGGCGGCTCCCTTCTGGGGGGGATGTTCGGCTACTTCCTGGGCTGGCAGTTCATGGACACCGTGGGCATGCGGATCCTTGAATTCTACGGGCTGACCCACCGGTTCGAGTCCATCGGCGAGTTGTACAACCAATACGACGCCTGGGCCATCGGCATCGCCGGGTTCACGCCCATCCCCTACAAACTGTTCACCATCTCGGCCGGGGCCTTCAAGATCAACTTCCCCATCTTCCTCCTGGCCTCGGCGGTCTCCCGGTCGGCCCGGTTCTTCATCGTAGCCGGGCTCATCTTTCGCTTCGGCCCGGCCATCAAGCCATTCATCGACAAGTATTTCAACTGGTTGGCCATCCTGTTCACCGTGCTTCTGGTGGGCGGGTTCATCCTGGTGAAATATTTGCTATAGCCCCCGGGGCGGAGAGCGGGAAGGCGGTTCGCCGGAAAGGATTTTCCATGCGCGTCGAGGACATCAAAAAGGTGTTGATCCTGGGTGCCGGGACCATGGGCCACCAGATCGGATTTCTGTGCGCTTCCCACGGTTTTGAAGTGGCGCTTTTCGACGTGGACCAGGGGGTCCTGGACAAGGCCATGGCCCGGCTGGAGAAGCTCGCCGACCGGATGGCCAGGCGGGGCGCCATGACCCAGGACCAGGCCCGGGCGGCTCTTGCCCGCGTCCGGCCCTTCACCGACCCCGCGGAAGCGGCGGCCGGGGCGGACCTCATCAGCGAGTCCGTGCCCGAGGACCCCAGGCTGAAAGGCCGGGTCTTTGCCCAGTTCCACGCCCTGTGCCCGCCCCGCACGGTGTTCACCACCAACACGAGCACCCTGGTGCCCTCCATGTTCGCCTCGGAAACCGGAAGGCCGGAGCGGCTGGTGGCCCTGCACTTCCACGATGTGGCCCTCACCAACATCGTGGATGTCATGCCCCACCCGGGCACTGACCCGGAGGCCACGGCCCTGGTGGAGAGGTTTGCCGAGGCCATCGGCCAGATCCCCATCGTCCTTTCCCGGGAGAACCCGGGCTACGTGTTCAACACCATGCTTTCGGAGTGGTTCAAGGCCGCCCAGTCCCTGGCCGCCAACGGCGTGGCCGAACCCCGGGACGTGGACCGGGCCTGGATGGGGGTCATGCACGCTCCGGTGGGTCCCTTTGGCATCATGGACACCGTGGGCCTGGACACGGTGTGGAAGATCACCGAGTTCTGGGCCA
The DNA here is from genome assembly GCA_018829095.1 of Pseudomonadota bacterium. Lineage (GTDB taxonomy): Bacteria > Desulfobacterota > Desulfobacteria > Desulfobacterales > Desulfatibacillaceae > JAHJUF01. The sequence goes on from JAHJUF010000291.1 coordinate 4,031, forward strand.
AGAAGCTTGGCGACCCCCAGGCCCAAAGGAACGCCGATTTCATGAAGAGCTACGTGGACCAGGGCCGCCTGGGCGTCAAGACCAGCCACGGCGTCTACGATTACCCCGACCCGGACTGGGGTAAACCCGGCTTTGTGGAGGGGAAGAAGGACTGAGGGAACCGGGCGGATTTTCCGGGAATCTCACGAAAAGCGGCGATCACGGAGAAGACGGGGCCTGCCGGGCGGCGGGCCCCTCTTTTTTGGGAGCGCAAGTTACCAAAATAGCAGGCCAAAAGAAATCCCCCTATCCCCCCTTTTTCAAAGGGGGGGAATCCTTCTTGGACCGCCGGTTACCCCCCTTCTTTGTATCGAAAGCCCCCATCCAGCAATTCCCCATACAATTTCCGGTAGGCGTCCAGCATGACGGGCAGGGAGAAAAGTTCCCGGGCCCGGGCGGCGGCCTTGGCTCCCTGGCGGCGGCGGCTTTCGGGGTCGTCCAGGAGGCTGGCCAGGAGCTTCGCCAGAGATTCGGCGTCCCCGGGGGGGGCCAGGGTTTCCGTGTGGCCCACCACCTCGGGCAGGGCCCCCGTGGCGTAACCGGCCACCGGGATGCCCATGGCCATGGCGTATACGGCGGTGGAGCCGAAGCTCTCGGAAAAAACCGGGGCCGTGAACACGGCCATTTGGGCGTACAGCTCCGGGAGGCTGAGGAAGGGAACGGTTCCCGGGAATAGGAACCGGCCCCCGGACCGGGTGGCCTGGCGTTGGAAGGTGCGGGAAAGCGGCCCCGAGCCCGCCACGATGAACCGGGTCCCGGGCCGGGTTTTTGCCAAGCGAAGCAGGGGATCAATGGAGCGGGGAGAAAGCTTGTCCCGGT
>JAHJUF010000035.1 GCA_018829095.1 Pseudomonadota bacterium
GACCCGGCCAAGATCGCGGCGGGCGTCTGCGGATGCGGCGTGGCGGACACGGACACTGACGGTGACGGAACCGCCGACTGCAACGACCTCTGCCCCACCGACCCGGCCAAGATCGCGGCGGGCGTCTGCGGATGCGGAGTGGCTGACACGGATACCGACGGTGACGGAACCGAAGACTGCAACGACGGCTGCCCGGCTGATCCCGGCAAGACCGATCCAGGACAATGTGGATGCGGCGTGGCCGATGGTGATTCCGACGGTGACGGCGTAGCCGACTGCGTGGATGGCTGCCCGGCCGATCCGGCCAAGTCCGCTCCCGGACAGTGTGGGTGCGGCGTGGCGGACGCGGACACTGATGGCGATGGCATCGCGGACTGTGTGGATCCCTGCCCCCTGAAGGTCGGGGCCGCGACGCCCGGTGACATCAACAACGACTGCGTGCTGGACTGGCTGGACTGGCTGGCCTTTCAGCAGGCCATCGGCAAGTGCGCCCCCGCCCCCGGCTATGACGTGGACGCTGACCTGGACGGGAATGGGTGTGTCACCAACAATGAATTCAAGGACTGGTACACCATCTATTACGTGAACCGCTAACCTCCCCGCCCGGCCATACGGCCGGAACGAGGACCAGCACCAGGCAGGGGCCGAAAGGCCCCTGCCTTTTTTTGTGCCCGGGAGCCAGGATGAAAGGGAGAAAAACCGGGAAGGAAGTGATCGGCCGATAAGGTACAAAATTTTTCGCACATTTTGAAAAGGGTGTAGCCCTCGATCTGGTATGGTTTGGGTATTCGAGAACCAAATCAGGGACCGGAAGGAGGGCTACACGGATAAAGGATAGCAAGGGTGGTGAAGAAAGAGAAGCGGCAAAGGGAGGCAGCTGATCCGGATTGAGGAGAAGCGTCTGAGTCAGCATTTGGACCGGATCGTCCGGGGCACGGTGGAGGAGACCCTAAACGCGCTGTTGGATGCCGACGCGGACCAGTTGTGCCAGGCCAGTCGTTACGAGCGCAGCGATGCCCGCAAGGACACACGGGCGGGCCATTACACCCGGAAGTTGCAGACCAAGGCAGGCGAGGTGAGCCTGAAGGTGCCCAAGTTACGGACCTTGCCCTTTGAAACCGCCATCATCGAGCGGTACCGTCGCCTGGAGAGCTCGGTGGAGGAGGCGCTCATCGAGATGTACCTGGCGGGGGGGCTCTGTCAATCAAACTGTGTAACTGGCCAAATCCCCAAACCGGCACTCTGCCTTCAAAAATAACAGAAACGTAGTTGAGTGCGGCAGCCTAATCCCTGATGGGGCGGGTCCATATTGCCGAGGCCTGCTGGATGGCCAGGTACAGGACCTTTCTCACCGAGTCGTCGGTCGGGAAAGCCCCGCGCTTCTTGGTGACCTTGCGCAGGGACGCATTGATGGACTTGATGGCGTTGGTCGTGTAGATCGCCTTGCGGATCGGCTCCGGGTAGCCGAAAAGCGGGGCCACATTCTCCCAGGTGGACCGCCAGATTTTCACGATGACCGGGAAGCGTTCGCCCCATTGCGCCTCAAACGCGTCCAGGGCCTGCTCGCCCGCTTCCCGGGTGGGTGCCGAGTAGATGGCCCGCAGGTCCCGGGCCACCGTTTTGCGTTCCTTCCAGCCCACATAACGCAACGAATTTCGCACCACGTGGACGATGCAAAGCTGGACCTCGGTTTGGGGGAACAGGCTCCCGATGGCCTCTGGAAAGCCTTTAGCCCGTTCACGCAGGCGATGAGGATGTCCCGGACGCCCCGGCTTTGCAGCTCCGTCAGGATGCCCAGCCAGAACTTGGCCCCCTCGGACTCGCCCACAAAAAGCCCCAGAACCTCCTTGTTTCCTTCGAGATTCACCCCAAGGGCCAGGTACACGGCGCGAGTCTCCACCCTTCTGCCGCCCCGGATTTTCAGGTGGATGGCTTCCAGGTAGACGATGGGGTACACCGCCTCCAGGGGGCGGTTTTGCCACTCCCGAACGTTGTCCATAACCGCGTCGGTGACGTTGCTGATGAGCGTCGGCGACACCTCCACCCCATACAACTCCCGGAGGTGGTCCTGAATCTCCCGGGTCGTCATGCCCCGGGCATAGAGGGCGATCACCTTCTCGTCAAAGCCCGCCAGTCGCTTCTGGCACTTTTGGACCAGCTGGGGCTCGAAATCGCCGTTGCGGTCCCGGGGAACCTTGATCTCCATCTCCCCGGAGTCCGCGAGAACCTTTTTCCTGCCCTTGCCGTTTCGGGAATTGCCGTTGTTTTTTCCTTGGGTGGAGCTTTTTTCATACCCCAGGAGGTCCGTGAGTTCCCCTTCCAGGGCCCGCTCCACCAGCCGCCTGGTCAGGTCCTTCAACAGCCCGCTTTCCCCAAGGATCTCCTCCGGCTTTCGATCCTTGGGCATCTCATCCAAAAGCGCGTCCACTCGATCCTTCTGCTTGGCCATGGTCATTCCCTCCCAAAGGGGTCCATACCATGGCCAGTTACACAGATAAATTTACAGGCTCGCCAATGGATCCTTCCACAGTTGCTCCCTAAAAAAAGAAGGCCGGGCCTCCTTTCGGAGACCCGGCCTTCTTTTCATGCCCTCGGCCCGGCTGGCGGGCTCGGGGGGTTATTTATTGGTTTTGCACTTGTAGCTGTCCCAGTCTTCCCAGGTGCAGGGCCGCACGTCGTTCAGCAGGTCCGGGTAAGGCATGAAGACCGCGCCGGAGAGCACGTCGA
>JAHJUF010000292.1 GCA_018829095.1 Pseudomonadota bacterium
AAGGGGTTCTTTTTATGAATATCAACTCATTTTCAGTTAACCGAGGCCTGCCCGGCTGTCAAGGAAAAACCCGGGCTTCCGGGCGATCCGTTGAGGCTAACCATTCAATTTCATATTGGAAAAGGAAGGACTTTCGGTGGCTGAACCAGCTTGGGTTTCCCGGTTCCGGGCAGGAATTATGAGAACTTGCTCATGAAGGGTGGGGTGCGCAGGAGGGCAGGGCAGGCGGAGAATGGGCCTGGGATTTGGATATGGGGGGCCAGGCGGCATCCTGAAAATGAATGGAGGCTCAGCCCTGGCCTTCCCCGGCCTCCCCGGGGTTTTTCAGGAACCGCCGAATGAGGGCCTCCATGTCCCCGGCCCGCTCCGGTTCGATCCATTGCATGCCCGGCTCCTTGCGGAACCAGGTGAACTGGCGCTTGGCGAACCTGCGGGTGTCTTGCCGGATGGCCTCCACAGTCCCGGCCAGGTCCCTTTGGCCCTGGAGAAACTCCACCACTTGGCGGTAGCCGATGGACTGCATGGATTTCAGCCCCGGGGAAAACCCCATGTCCAGAAGCCCCTGAACCTCTTCCACCAGGCCTGCGGCCATCATGACTTCGGTCCGGGCGTTGATGCGGGCGTAGAGTTCCTCCCGGTCCGGGGCCAGGCAGAAGGACAGGGGAAGGTAGGGGCGGTCGGAAAAGGCGTGCTCCTCGTGGAACTCGGACAGGGGCCGTTGGGTCAACTCGGCCACCTCCAGCGCCCGGACGATCCGGAAGGCGTCGTTTTCGTGGATGCGCGCCGCAGCCGCCGGGTCCCGTTCAACCAGGCGGCAATGGAGCGCCGGGGCTCCGAGCGACTCGGCCTCGGCCCGGAGGCGGTCCCGGAGTTCGGGGTCTGACCGGCCGGAAGAGAACAGGCCGGACAAAAAGGCCCGGATGTACAGGCCCGTGCCCCCCACCACGAATACCCGTTTGCCCCGGGCGAGGATTTTCGCTGCAACCTCCCGGGCCTCCCGGGCGAACCGGGCCGCGTCATAGGGCTCGTCAGGCCTCACCACGTCGATGAGATGGTGGGGCACCCGGGCGCGTTCCCCGGCCGTGGGCTTGGCCGTGCCCACGTCCATGAGCCGGTACACGGCCATGGCGTCCGCGGAGATGATTTCCCCGTCCAGGGCCTCGGCCAGGGCCAGGGAAGCCCCGGTCTTGCCCGAGGCCGTGGGCCCGGCGATGACGATGACCGGAGTTTTTTCGGGTTCAGGTTTCATGGTCCTGGCGGTCGCGAAAAACAAAGCCGGGCCCCTCGCCTCGGGGAGAGGGGCCCGGCCTGGGGTTCTTCGGGGTTCTACTGGATCGCGAGTTCGTAATATACGGTGTAGCGCGCCAGGATTTCGGCGATCTTGTCCTGAATGGCCTTTTTCTGGGCCCCGGCCCTGGGCGTCACCGTGATGCGCACCACCGTGCCGTGGACCTTGTGCTCGCCCACGGACACGGACACGGAATGGGCCAGATCGGAAAGGGCCTCCATTTCCTTTTCATACATCCTTTTGGTGGCGTCCCAGCGCAGGGCGGGCTTGAAGATCTTGCCCACGGGGGTCAGGGGGATCTGGGGGGTGATGACGATTTCCTTGGGCACGGCCGCCTTTTCGCCCACGTTCTTTTTGGCCCAGTCCATGATTTCGTCCACGGTGAGCGTGGAGCCGGCCGCCACCTCCACGTAAGCCACGGGCACCTCGCCCGCGTGGGGGTCGGGCCGGCTCACGGCTGCGGCCAGCTTGATGCCCGGAAGCCGGTAGAGGGGCTCCTCAATGGTGGCGGGGTCGATGTTGTGCCCGCCCCGGATGATGAGCTCCTTCTTGCGGCCCGTGAGCCAGAGGTAGCCGTCCTTATCCAGGCGGCCCAGGTCGCCGGTGTTGAACCAGCCATCCACCCAGATGCCCTTGTTGTGGGTTTCCTCCACATAGCCCTTGAAGATGTTGGGCCCGGTGATGCACACGTTGCCGATTTCCTCCACGGCGCAGTCCCGCTCGTATGCGCCCTCATCGGAAAGCTTCACGATGCGGAGCTTCTGATAGGGCATGCGGATGCCCACGGAGCCGATCTTGCGCTCACCGTCCTTGGGGTTGATTGCGCTGGCCACCGCTCCCTCGGTGAGCCCGTAGCCCTCCAGGATCTTCATGCCCGAGTGTTTTTCGAACCGGCGGAACAACTCCACGGAAAGGGGCGCCGCCCCGCAGACCACATAGCGCAGGCTGGAGATGTCCGCATCCCCCACAGGGATGTCCAGCAGCACGGAAAGGACCGTGGGTACGGACGAGAAAACCGCCGGCCGGTACTTCTCCACGATCTTGTAGAAGTTCTTCATGATGGACGGATCGCGGAAGCCCATGGGGGACAGGATGACCACGTGGCCGCCAAAGGCAAAGGGCGTGAGCCCCGTGACGATGGTGCCGTTGCAGTGGAAGAGCGGCAGGCCGCACATGACCGTGTCGCCCGTGGTGAGCCCGCCCATTATGGAGATGTCGTAGGCCATGATGACTTCGTTGAAGTGGGTGCGCCGGGCCAGCTTGGGCGTGCCCGTGGTGCCGCCCGTGTGGTACAGGGACGCGATGTCGTCCGGGCCGATGTCCCGCGCAAAGGTGAGCTTGTCGCCGGGATACCGGGCGATCTTCTCGTCAAAGCTCCAGATGTTTTCCGCCTCGTTGGTGGCCCCCATGACCGCGAGCACATGCTTCAGGGTGGGGATTTCCTTGCGGATGGAATCCACCTTCTTCCAGATTTCCGTGCCCGGGAGATCCCCCAGGCACACCAGGACCTTGGTCTTGGCGGCCATGCAGATGTCCCGGATGGTGCCCGATTCCAAAAGGGGGTTGATGGGGTTGGCGATGCCCGCCATCTCCGCGCCCCAGAGGGTGAAATGGGTCTGGGGGATGTTGGGCAGGATGTAGGTCACCACGTCCGTGGGGCCGATGCCGAGATCGTGGAACATGTTGGCCGCCTGGCGGAACCGGCCGATGAGCTGGGCATGGGTGATGACGATGGGCTGGTCAAAGGCGTCCCCGCTCATCAGGAAACTGATGGCCGGAGCCTCGGGGTTGATGGCCGCCCCCTTTTCCAGAAGATCCCGGACGTTTCTCTCCTTCACCCGCTCGGTGTAGGGAACCTTTTCGATCTCCGCGATATCCGCCACGTTTCGGATGGTGAACTGGTCCATGCCCCCGCCTCCTTTCAAAAAACGATATGAATGCCTGGTGGAGATGATGCCCGGCGCATGGGGGAGAGGCCGAGCAGCGGCCTTCGCCGGAAAATGAACCAGAAGTTTTGCACAACTCGCCCGGTATTGCAATGCTGTCCGCCCCGGGCTGGGGAAAAGGGTTGGCTCCTTCAACCCCGCGATCCTTATGTTTTATGGCTGCGCAAAGGAGGCCCGGCCTGGCGGGGCCTTTCGGCAAATGGGTTTCCTGATTCTGACTGAAACAATAACATTTTGAATATATGGATAAATTTTCATTTTGTGGAGCAGTCTGGTTGCGCGGAGAGGGGAGGGATCCACGGTTGGAACCGCCCGGGCGTTGACAGGGAGGGCTGGGGCGGGTAGTGGGTTAATGCTCAAAACAGCGCCCGGACATGGCGGATGCCGGGCGGCCCGGGTCCGGCTGCCGCCTGGCTGGGTGGCCCCATGCGCTGGTCTCTTGAGGCCCTGGAAATCCTCAATTTTCGTTGACAACGGGATAGCCAGCGGATAGGTTCTGTGCTCGACTCGGGGGGACACTGGTCCTTTCCGATTCAACCAGATGAAATAACAGGCTTTTATTAGGCAAAAGGCCGGTTTTCCACCCCTGGCCGAGGGATTTTCTCCCCCGGACCGGTCGGTTTTGGAAAAGACCGGTCCAGGCAAGCCCATCGGGAGAAAAAAATGACCACGAACATCAGGGGTTCGGTAATGGTGGTCGGCGGCGGCATCGCCGGTATGCAGGCCGCCCTGGATCTTGCGGAGTCCGGTTACTACGTCCACTTGGTGGAAAAGACCTCGTCCATCGGCGGCATGATGTCGCAGTTGGACAAGACCTTCCCCACCAATGATTGCGCTATGTGAATTATCTCTCCCAAGC
>JAHJUF010000293.1 GCA_018829095.1 Pseudomonadota bacterium
CGTGCTGTAGCCAAGGCCTTGGAGATAGATTGGGGTGGTCGTCACGGAAAACCCTTCCTGCCTGTCCTCGCCTTTCTTGGTGATCACCCGGACCTTTTTGGGCTTCACTTCGACACCGACAACCACAAGGCCCTCCCTTGGCACACCCACCAATTGCGGCGTCACCGGGACCTCCATGTCCACGGTTTCCTCCATCACCAGGTTGATTTCCGAAGGCTCCGCATCCAGCAGGTCCACCTTCCTGGGGAGTTCGAGATTTTCATGGGACACAAAAAACGTCTGCTTTCCCGGTTTTGCCCCGGACAGGTCCAGACGCACCCTCAACCGGTCAGAGCTCAGATCATCCAGTTGGGACTTGGGACCGGCCAAATGGACCCGCGTCTCTGACGGTTTTGTCCCGGAAAGCACCATGTCGGGAGCCATCGCCACATAGATGATGGGTACCACCAGGGTCTTTTCGACTATTTCCAGGCGTGAGATAACCACACTGGACCATATGAGCGTGGTCAGGAAAAAAGCCGCCACAAGCTCAAGAAAAGTGACCCGTCTCCCGGTGCCCTTTCCTTTTTGCGGGAGGTAGGAAGCCGAGGACCTCCAGTGGCCGGTGATCAGGCCCACAACCCCGTCCTTCTCCATCACAGGCGTGAGCTTGCCGTTCTTGAAAGAGGTCAGAGTTCCTCTCTCCTCCGAAACCACAAAGACAAGGGCATCGGAAACCTCGGAAAGCCCCATGCCTGCGTGATGTCTTGTGCCCATTTCCCGGGGCAGGGAGGAAGTCTTGGAGATGGGGAGCCGTACGCCATAGCTGACCACCCTTCCGTCATGGACCAGAAGGGCCCCGTCATGCCCCGGGGAGTGGATGTCAAAAATGCTGAGAATCAAAGCCAGACTCGGGTCCGCGTTCAGGGGAACGCCTCCGGAGAGGAAACGATCCAAGGGATCTCGTCCCGGAAAGACGATGATGGCGCCGCAATGGGTGCGAGCAAGCGAAAGGAGCGCGTCCGCGACAAGGGCAGGCAAGGTAGCGCCGTCGGGTCCCATCAACTCACGGCGCGCAGGGGAAACCGATCTCTCGAGGATTTTCCGGATTTCCGGCTGGAAGATGACAATGATCCCAATGAGCGCCACGTGGCTCAGGTTGGTATAGATCCAGGCGATGCCTTCGAGATCCAGGAGGTTGGCGGCCGCGAACACGAGCATGGCAGCCACGATGCCCAGGAAAATCTTCCAGGTCCCGAGCCTGCGCAGGGTGTGATAAATGAAAAAGAACCCCAGCGCAATCAGGGTGATATCGGTCAGCGAGCGCCAGTTGAGAATGTTTAGCAGGAAGCTGTGCAGCAAGGGAACCCCCAAAAAAAATCATCGAATATTTTAGTCCTGTTGGGTGGTTCCTCGAGTGCCGCCGAAACCCCCGTGGGATCGGGTGGCTACGGCAACTTGAGGCCGGAGTACGGACAGCATAGGTTTCTCCCAAGTTTGTTGGGACGCGCTTTGCTTGTCCCAGCTACGGGACCACGGGAGAAGCCCAACATCTTGTGCCCCACCCAATCCCCCAAAACCAGTTAGATTATGCCACTTTCCTCGCCAGCCATCGAAAAAAGCCGGATTCACCGCGCCCTGAGGTTTTTTTGCTTTATGAGGAGGAACACAGCCTGTTGCCTGGGATGGACGGGATGCTACTGAAAAAATTGGCACAAGATCAGGCAGGTGTCAACGGGATAGGGGCCCGGTTTTTTCCGGCCGGGTTGTTGCGTCACCAGGGTTGGGCCGTGCGGTCCCGATGGCACATCACCATCCTTCTTTACCCTTTCCCTCGCCTGTGGCATCATGGCATTTTTTCGATTCCTCCCGGGGTCCGGCCCCGGACCCATAGAAAGGATACTCCCATGCAGTTCATAGACTTGGCGGCCCAGCAGAAGAAGATCCGGAAGGACCTGGAGCGGCGCATTCTTGCTGTTCTGGACCATGGCCGGTACGTCATGGGCGAGGAAATCACCGAGTTGGAAGGCCTTTTGGCGGATTACTGCGGCGCGCGGCACGCCCTGGCCTGCTCCTCGGGCACGGACGCCCTGGTGCTGGCCCTCATGGCCCTGGGCGCGGGTCCCGGAGACGCCGTGTTCACCACGCCCTTCACCTTCGTGGCCACGGCCGAGGCCATCGCCCTGGTGGGGGCCACCCCGGTGTTCGTGGACATCGACCCCCAAACCTACAACCTGGACCCCCAGGCCCTGGACCGGGCCGTCAAGGCCCTGAAAGCCGGGGACGCCGGGAGCCACCCTCTTCCTGCGGGCGCGGTCCAGGGGCTCACCCCCCGGGGAATCATCCCCGTGGACCTCTTCGGCCTGCCCGCGGACTACGACGCCATCGGCAAGCTGGCCAAAAAGCACGGCCTGTGGGTGGTGGAGGACGCGGCCCAGTCCTTTGGCGGCGTGTACAAGGGCCGGAAGGCCTGCTCGCTCGCCCGCATCGGCTGCACCTCCTTTTTCCCGGCCAAGCCCCTGGGGGGCTACGGCGACGGCGGCATGTGCTTCACGGACGACCCGGACCTCCATGCGGCCATGGTGAGCCTCCGGGTCCACGGCCAGGGAACCGACAAGTACGAAAACGTGAGAATCGGCATGAACGGCCGCCTGGACACCCTCCAGGCCGCCGTGCTCCTGGCCAAGTTCACCCTCTTCCCCCAGGAGGTGGACCTGCGCCAGAAGGTGGCGGCCCGTTACACCAGGCACCTGGCCGCCCACGGCACCTTTGTCACCCCCCACATCCCGAAGGGGTGCCAAAGCGCCTGGGCCCAGTACAGCCTCCTCACCCAGGCCCGGGACCGGGACCGCCTCCTGGCCCACCTGAAGGACCAGGGCGTGCCCACTGCCGTATACTACCCCTTGCCCCTGCACCTCCAAAAGGCCTTCGCCCCCTTGGGCTACAAGCCCGGGGACTTCCCGGTCTCCGAGAACTGCGCGGGCCGCATCTTCTCCCTGCCCATGCACCCCTACCTTTCGGCCGGGGACCAGGAAGCCGTGGTGGGAGCGCTCCTGGAATTTGGGGGGAAGTGAGGAAAAGGCGGACGAAAAACGCAGGAGGGGCCCGGGCCGCGAGGTTGAGGCTCCCGGCCCTCCGGCTCCCCCTCCTGGCCCTGGCCTGCGCCCTGCTGGCCGGGCTGCCCTTCCTGGGCAAGGCGTACACGGTGGACGACCCCACCTTCATCCGGGTCACGGAAAACATCCTGGAAAATCCCCTGCGCCCCCTGGCCGGGACCTGGAACTGGTTCGGGGAGACCACGGGGCTCTTTTTTGTGGACACCAACCCACCGCTCCCCAGCTACGTTCTATCCCCTTTTGCCGCAGCCTTCGGTTTCTCCGGGGTTTCCCTCCATGCGGGGATGCTCCTTTTCCTGGTCCTTCTTGCCTTTTCCATGGCCTCCCTGTCCCGCCGGTTCGCCGGGGGATCGGCCTGGCCGGTGCTTTTCGTGATGCTCTCCCCGGCTGTGGTGGTTTCGGGAAACCTCATGCGGGACGTGCCCATGACCGCCTTTTTCGCGGCTTCCGTGGCCCTTTTCGTGGCGGGAACCGACCGGGACCGGCCGGGGCTCCTGGCAGCCGGGGCCTCCCTGGCCGGCTGCGCGTTCCTGTCCAAGTATTCCGGGGCCCTGGCCTTCGGCGTTCTGGCGGCCTACCCGCTTCTCCGGGGGCGGTTCAAGCCCTTGCTTTGGCTGCCCCTGGGCCTGGTCCTGCCGGGCCTCTGGTTCGCCCAGAACCTGCATGTACACGGTATCACCCACCTGGGCCACCTCCTGTCCACGACCCGCCCCCATCTCCCCTGGCCGGACCCGGCGATAAACGCCCTGACAGCCCTGGGGGCCTCGTGCCTGGTCCTCCCGGCCCTCCTGGCCGCCCTGGCCCGGGGGGGGCACCGGACCCGGCTCGCGGTTGCCCTGGCCACCGGGCTCCTGGCAGCCCTCCTGGCGCGCCTGTGGCACGGGGAATCCGTTGGCGGCCAATACCTGTTCTGGACCTTTGCGGGCGGGGCGCTCCTGGGGGGGCTGGGGGCCGGATGGATGAAGGCGGGCCATGGGAATGAACCTGTTGGGGGCGGGCAGGAGTCTGATCTCCAAACCAACCCGGGCCGGGACGATGCGTTCCTGACCCTGTGGGTCCTGGCCGTGGTGGGGTTTTCCGTGTTCGGGGCGCCCTTCCAGGCGGTCCGGCACCTGATCCCGGCCCTGGCACCCCTGTGTCTGCTGGGGGTCCGCCAGATCCACCGCGCCGGGGCGGGGCGGGCGGTCCGGGCCCTGCTGGTCCTGGGGCTTTCGGCCCAGGCGGTCCTGGCCTTCTGGGCGGGATACGCGGATGCCCGGTCTGCCGGGGTTTACCGGACCTATGCCCAGGAGGCGGCGGAAAAATACGCCGGGCATCCTGGCCGGGTCTGGTTCGGGGGGCACTGGGGTTGGCAGCGGTACGCCCTGGAAGCCGGGTGGGAGCCCCTGGCTGTGAACGGCCCCCAGCCGGAAAAGGGGGATCTGGTCATCCTCCCGGAACGCATCCACCGGGGCCGCATCGCTCCGGGCCTCATGGACCGCCTGGGGCTGGCGGAGAAAAGGTCCTTCCCCGCCGCCCCGGGCCTCTTCACCATGAACCCCGAGGCCGGGGCCTCCTTCTACCTCCTCACCGGCCCCCGGACGCCCTTTGCATTTTCGTGGGAACCGGGCGTGGCGGAGGTGTTCCGGGTTTACGAGGTGGTCTCCTGACCCGGTTTCACGCCCCCTCCAAAAGAAATCGGGCAAACCACTCCACCGATTCCTCCAGGAACCGGGCTTGGTGCCCGGGATCGCTCATGGGGTGATCCCCGCTCGGGAGGATGACCAGTCTTTTGGGTTCCTCCAGGCGCCGGTGGATACCCTGGCCGTGGTCCACGGGCACCACCTCGTCCGCGTCGCCGTGGATCACCAGGGTGTTTTTCAGGGCCAGGGGCCCGGCCAGGAGGTCCAGGGCCTCCATCTCCCGGAAGAAGGCGGCGGAAAGGCTCCCGGTGCGGGGGTCCCGGGAGAGCACCTGGGCGAGGTCCCGACCCCGGGCGGGCGGGGCGTTGCCCACCATCACCCCGGGCGGCCTCTCCATTCCCAGGGCCAGGACCAGACAGGCCGTGGCCCCCAGGGAACTGCCGAAAAGCCCCCGCCCGGTCCCCAGGCCTGGTTGGGCGTCCAGGAAATCCAGGGCCGCCGAAAGATCCCCCACCCGGCCCGAAAGGGTGGTGGCCTGGGAAAAACTCCCGGAGCTCTTCCCGCAGCCCCGGTGGTGGAACCGCAAAAAGGCGATGCCCCGGGCCGTCAGTTCCCGGGCCAGGGCCTGCTGCTTGGGGGAGTCTCCATCCGCGAACAGCCCGTGGGACCCCGCCACCACAGGCGGCCTGTCCGCATTGGGCAGGTGCAGAACCCCGGCCAGGCGATACCCGTCCGACTCGAAAAAGACTTCTCGTTCCTCTTCCATGTTTCTTCCTGTTCCAGCTGCTGCGGGCGATTGCGAAAGTCTTGCCGTTTTGGGTCGCCGCCCCTGGTTCAGGGCTTCATCCCGGCCCGGGGTCCTGGCAGCCAACGGATGAGCCATCAAAGCCAAGAAGTAAAAAGGCTAAAAGGCAAAAAAGCTAAAAAATGAAATCCCCCCTGCCCCCCTTTGTCAAAGGGGGGGAATCCGGCCCGGACGCTTGGGGCAGAGCGCCTGTCTTGGGGGGGGCTGGCAGGCTTTGGCCGGAGGAGCCCGCCTTCCCTTCCGATTGAACCGGCCTCCCCTTCCATTGTAACAGAGCCGTGGTTGGGGTAAGGAAGGATTTTTCGCGGCCATGAGGCCGATAGGGATTTTCCGGGCCTGCCGCCCGGGGGAAAGGTGTTGTTCCGGGCCATGCCGATCAAAAACAAGCAGGAAGTGGAGCTTTCCATCGAATCAACGGCCTTTGGGGCCCTGGGCGTGGCCCGGGTGGAGGGCATGGCCGTGTTTGTGGAGGGGGCTGTGCCCGGAGACCGGGTCATGGCCCGGGTGGTGAAGAAAAAAAAGTCCTGGGCCCGGGCCCGGACCTTGGAGGTCCTTTCCCCGTCCCCGGACCGGGTGGAGCCCCCCTGCCCCTACAGCGGCTGGTGCGGGGGCTGCAAGTGGCAGTTTTTGTCCTACCCCCGCCAGGTGGAGTACAAGGCCTCCCAGGTGAAGGAGAACCTGGAGCATCTGGGGGGGCTTTCGGGCTTTACGGTCCTGCCCCCCATCCCCGCGCCGGAGATCTGGGGCTACCGCAACAAGATGGAGTTCACCTGCACCTGCCGGCGGTGGCTCCTGCCCCACGAATTGGGAGAGGGCGGCCCGTCCATGGACTTTGCCCTGGGCCTCCACGTGCCCGGCACCTTTGACAAGGTCCTGGACATAGACGCCTGCCTGCTCCAGCCGGATGATGCCAACCATATCCTTGCCCGGTGCAAGGAGCTCATCCTGGAATCCGGGCTGCCGGGCTACGGCCTGCGCCACCACGAGGGCTTCTGGCGTTTTGTGGTCATCCGCCGTTCCGTGGCCGAGGACAACTATCTGGTGAATTTCATCACCGCCTGGGAGGAACGCGACCTCCTCACCCGCATGGCTGAGCAGCTCATGGCGGACTGCCCCAGGCTGGCGGGGGTGGTGTGCAACGTGTCAGCCAAAAAATCCTCCGTGGCCATCGGGGACTACGAGATCCCCCTGGCCGGTTCCCCCTTTCTCACGGACAGCATTGGCTCCCGGCAGTACCGGGTGTCTGCCAACTCCTTTTTCCAGACCAACACCCTCCAGGCCGAGAAGCTCTATTCCGTGGTGTCGGACTTTGCCGGTCTCTCGGGCTCGGAGAGGGTCCTGGACCTCTACTCGGGCACAGGCACCATCCCCATCTGGCTTTCCGAAGACGCCAAAGAGGTGGTGGGGGTGGAACTGGTGGAGAGCGCCGTGACCGATGCGGTGAGGAACTGCGTGGACAACGGGGTGGAAAACTGCCGATTCATCCTGGGGGACATCCTGGAGGTTCTGCCTGCCCTGAACTTTTCCCCGGACGTCCTGATCCTGGACCCGCCCAGAAGCGGCATGCATCCCAAGGTGGTCCAGACCATCAACGAGTTGGGCGCTCCCCGGGTGGTGTGCGTGTCCTGCAACCCCGCCACCTGCGCCCGGGACCTGGGCCTCATGGACGAAACCTACCGCCTGGTCCGGATTCAACCCGTGGACATGTTCCCCCACACCCACCACGTGGAGATGGTGGCGCTGTTGGAGAAGCGGTGATGGGGATGGATCTGAATAGGGAGGCCCGCCAGGAAAAACCATGAGCACCCTAATCCCGACGATTTCGACGATGTTGAGCATCATCCTGTTCGGGGCGACCACTTTGATCATCATGAGGAGGCTAAGAAAACAACGGCCGGGATTTGTGGAATCGCTATCGAAATTTCGGCATGGGAGACCCGTCACGGACTTGGTGGGATGTCTGCAAGCCTATAAAATCTATTATGAAAAAAATGGACTGGATGTGGTTTTGCTTTCCAATATCCTTTCCATTTTGTTTGTTTTCCTGGTGCTCTTCTGGTTTGGCCTCGTGTGACCCACGCCCGGAAAGGCCTTGAAGGCCCATCTCCCATCAATCAGACTGGCTGGACCGCCCCCCCCCTTTTTTTTGAAAAAGGGAGGACAATTTTGATGAGTTCGTAAAAAGCCCAAAAACCATCCGAACCGTCATTCCGGCGAAGGCCGGAATCCAACGATTTCAAGGTGTTACAAAAAGCCTGGATCCCGGCCTTCGCCGGGATGACGACTTTTTACGAATTCATCAATTTTGCACGGTCTACCCAGCAGCCGGCCATGCTCCCGGAATACCCCCCCCCATCACGCCAACGTCTTGGAATAAATCGCCTTGCCGTCCCCCGGGAAGTAGAAATCCTCCAGCACGGTTTCCAGCTTCCAGCCCGTGACCTCGTAGAAGGCCCGGGTGGAGGCGTACTGGGAGCGCTGGGAGGTGTCCGCGTAGACCTTCACGCCCCCGGCGGCCTTGATTAGCCGCTCGGTCTCCCGGGAAATGGATCGCCCCATGCCCAATCCCTGGAAGTCCGGGTGCACGGCGATCCAGTACAGATCAAAACTCGTCCGGGTCCCCGGGATGCGGCCGTAGCAGGCATAGCCAGCCAGCCGCCCGGAAAGCTCGGCAAAGACGAAGTGGTAGCCGCTCTCGTCCCCCCGGGCCAGGCGTTCCGTCACCAGTTCCTCGGCGATGGCCTTTTCTTCCTCGGAGAAGAACCCCGTGGCGGCCACGAGCCTCCCCACCTTTTCCACATCGGCCGGGGCCGCTTCCCTGCGCCAGGACAGGCCGTGGATGGGCTTGGATGGCTCCCGGAGGGTGTCGGCCCACCGGGCGCTCCCGGCCATCAGGCCCTCGAAAAAGGCGGCCGCGTTTTTGCCCAGGGTTTTGGTCCGGTATCCCCCCTCCTGGACCACCAATGTGGGCAGGCCCAGTTCCCCCACCCTCTTGCCGTTCTCCTTGAAGTCCCGGGCCACGAGGCTCCAGGTGCCCGTGGGATCGCCCTTGGCCGGGTCCAGGCCCAGGGCCGTCACCAGGAACTGGGGCCGGAACTCCCGAACCCGCTGGACCGCCAGGTCCAGGGCCTCGCGGTACCTCTTTCCATTCACTTTCTCGGGCAGGGGCAGGTTCAGGTTGCATCCCTCGCCCTCCCCTTCCCCCAGCTCCTCGGGAAACCCGGAAAAATAGGGATACGCGAACCGGGGGTGGCCGTGGATGGACACGGTGAGCACGTCGGCCCTGTGGTAAAAAATGTCCTGCTGGCCGTTGCCGTGGTGGAAGTCGAGGTCCAGGATGGCCACCTTGCCCCAGGCGGAAAGGTGGTGGGCTGCCACGGCATTGTTGTTGAAATAGCAGAACCCGCCGAAGGTCCGCCGCTCGGCGTGGTGGCCCGGAGGCCGCACCAGGGCGTAGGCGATGCGGCGGCCGGAGAGGATCTCCCGGGTTGCTGTGAGCGCCGCGTCCACCCCGCCCCGGGCCGCGGGCCAGACGTTTTTGTTCAAGGGCGTGAAGGTGTCCATGCACCAGTACCCCGCCAGGACCGACGACTCCCGGGGCGGCCGGGTCTTGTTCCGGATGGGAAATATGTAGGGGTACAGGCTTTTGCCCTCGGGCATGGTCTCGCAGGCCCGGCGCAGGTACTTCACGTAATCCGGGTCGTGGACCGCGAGGAGGTCCTTGTCCGAAAAGCGCCGGGAGGGCACCTCCTCGAACAGGCCCGTGCGGTCGATCTCGGCCCGGATGCTCCGGATGCGCACCGGGCTTTCCACATAGCCCCGCTCATGGACGTGGTGGATGATATGGCGCTCGTTCACCACCAGGGCGATGCTCTCCCGGGGCCGGGCCGGAGGCTCCACCCGCACCGTTTCCGGCTTCACGTGGCGGAAATCCCGGACGCGCACCGGTTCCTCGGAAAACGAGGCCACCACGCGCTCCACGTACTCCGGGGGGCACATGTCCGCATACTTCCGCTCCAGGATGGCCCGGACCACCTTGCGGGCAAAGGCCCGGCGCAGGGGGCTGCCCTCCTTCAGGCCGTCGTACACCAGGTGGGGCATGCAGGTGTCCCCGGGATTCAAGGGAGCCTCGTAGTTCGTGCCCACCACTGGCCGGGCGCCGTAGCGCTCGTAGAAAGCCAGGCGAGATTTGTTCTCCTTCAAAAGCGCCGGGTTCGGGCAGGCCACGGGGTCGTCGGGCAGGCACTCCATGAACAGCCCCTTGGCCTTCACCGCGGCGGCTTCGGCCCGGACCCGCTCGTAAAGGGCGCCCCCCAGCCCTCCCCCGGCCTTTCCCGAGGCTGCGGCGATCCAGTCCAGGTACACGAACTTCAGGATGGGCTCGTGGAGGATGATGGCAAACCCCTGGACCTGGCCCTGGAGGGACTCGGCCACGAAAAGCACCGAGCGGAACCGACGCTTGAAGGGATTCAAGAGCTTCTCTCCCAGGTTCTCCATCTCCGCCGGGTCCGCAGCCGGAAACCGGGCCGAAAAGATATCCCGGACCTGGCGCAGGGTCTCCCGGTTCACGGGCAGCACGTCGTCGTAGATTCTTCGGATGCGGATCATTTCGATTATCCCCAGCTCACATCGGCCAGGATGCGCTCCACGGCCCGGTCAAAGGGCATCCCGGCACGGTCCACGGCAGCGGCGAAACCCGCATCCGGGGAAAGGCAGGGGTTGGCGTTCACCTCCAGGATGAACGGGTTCCCGTCCGGGTCCACCCGGAAATCCACCCGGACCCAACCCGCAAGGCGAAACAGCCTCCAGGCGGAAAGGGAGAGCCGGGTCAGGTTTTCCAGGAGCGGCCCGTCCTCCGGGCCGAAATCGAACCGCCGGGGGGTGTGGTGGTATTCGTAGGAGCCCTCGTCCCACTTGGCCCGGTAATCCACGATGCGGGCCCGGTCCTCGCCGTAACCCTCGAACAGGATCTCCGCCGGGGGCAGCACCTCCGGACCTTCAGGCCCGGAAAGAACCGAGAGGTTGAACTCCCGGCCCGGGATGAACCGCTCGGCAAAGCACGAACCCCCCAGGCCCGGCGCGGCCTCGTCCATGCGGGCGTAAAGCTCCTCCGCGTCCCGGGGCCGGACCAGGCTTTCCGGGCCGAGGCCGATGCTGGCGTGCTCCCACACGGATTTCACGATCCAGAGGTTTTTCGCGGCCTGCCCGTCCGGGACCGCCGGGGCGCGGAACGCCGCATCGGGCCGGGGCCCGGCCCAGGCGGGGGTGGGGAGGCCGCCCGCCTCCATAAGGCGCTTGGCCATGGCCTTGTGGGAGGTGGCCAAAAGGCTTTCGGCGCAGGAACCTGCATAGGGGATGCCCGCCGCGTCCAGGACCCCCGGGAAGAGGTGGATGAGCCGTCCGGTTCCCGCCAGAGACTCCACCAGGTTGAACACCACGTCCGGGGCCCATTCCCGGACCCGGGCCAGGGCCGACTCCAGATCCAGGGTGCATTCCAGGGTTTTTGCCTCATGCCCCAGGGCCGAAAGAGCCCCCGTGACGGCCCGGGACTGAGTCAGGACATCAGCCTCATCCGGCGAGCCCTCCCCGGGCACGGCGTTGTGGGCCACCAGGACCCGCATCAGCCATCCCCCCGGACCCGGGACAACGCGGATTCAAGGATCATTTCGATGAGGCGGACATAGGGGATGCCCAGAAAATTGCAGATGATGGGGAGGTCCGAGTGCTCGGGATGGATGCCGGCGAGCGGGTTCACCTCCATGAACTGGGGCGCTCCCGCGCCGTCGCACCGGAGGTCCAGCCGCCCGGCGTCCCGGCAACCCAAGGCCCGCCAGGCGGCCAGGGCGATCCGGTTGCACCCGGCCGCCACGGGGTCGGCTTCCGGGTCCATGAGGCGGTACTCCACCCGGGACTCGCACTCCTCCTTGTTCACGTAGGAGTACACCCCGGCCTCGGCGGTGCCCAGGAGGATCACCTCCATGCCCCCCAGGACCCGGGCGTCGTCCCCGGTGCCCACCACGGCCACGGTGAACTCCCGGCCCGAGAGGTAGGGCTCCACCAGGACCGGCTGCCGGAAGGCGGCCATAAGCTTTTCGCAGGCCGCCGGAAGGGCCGCCGGGTCCCGGACGATGGAGTCCGGGGTGGCACCCTTGCCCGTGCCCTCGGCCACGGGCTTGATGAAGTACGGGGCCGGGAAGGCCACGCCCAGGACATCCGCCGGGCGGTCCGCCACCACGAAATCCGTGGTGGGCACCCCCGCGTCCCGGACCACCCGCTTGGTCATGCCCTTGTGGAGCGTCAGGCTCATGACCAGGGGGTCGGAAAAGGTGTAGGGAATCCGGTAGGCGTCCAAAAGCGCCGGAACCTGGGCTTCCCGGCCGATGCCGTGCATGCCCTCCGCGATGTTGAACACCAGGTCCCACCGCCTGCCGGCCGAAAGCGCCTCCACCAGGTCGTGGATGTTCCCCACCCGCTCGGTTTCATGGCCCAGGGCCTGGAGAGCCTTTTCGACGGCCTCCACGGTTTCGTCCCGGTCGAACTCGGCGGTTTCCTCCAGCGAGTAACCCCGGGCCAGGTACTCAGACCGCAAGTCGAAAGTCAAACCGATCATCATGATGGTCGCAGATCTCCTCGTAGAGCATCCTGTGCCACGCCAGGGCGGGCGCAAGGCTCATGCCCAGGTTGGACAGGACGGTTTCCGGGGGCGTGAGCAGGTGCTCCGGGCACCCGGGGGAAAGCTCCGTGTAAATCCCCTCGGCGCTGTAGGCAAAGGGATGCAGGCGGCAGATGAGGGGCCGGACCTCCAGGGAAAGCAGGCAGCCC
>JAHJUF010000294.1 GCA_018829095.1 Pseudomonadota bacterium
ACCCATTATGACGGGGCAATTACCGGGTTACTCGCCCAGGAATCAACCGTTCCTCCTGCGGACGAGCCCCTCCTGGACCGCCGAGGCCACGAGGGTTCCCTGCCGGGTGAAGATGTTGGCCATGGCCAGGCCCCGGGCATGGGAGGCGCTGGGGCTTTCCATGACGTAGAGGAGCCAGTCGTCCATGCGGAAGTCCCGGTGGAACCACAAGGCGTGGTCCAGGCTGGCCACCTGGATCCGGGGGTCCCAGAAGGTTACGCCGTGGGGATACATGGCTGTGGCCACCAGGCCGAAGTCCGAGGCGTAGGTGAGGAGGTACCGGTGCACGGACAGGTCGTCGGGCACCGGGCCCGAGGCCTTGAACCACACGTACCGGCAGGGCTCGCGCTTGTCCGGGGCAAAGGGGTTCACCGGGTCCACCGGGCGGATTTCGATGGGTTTTTCGCAGACGATCTTGTCCCGGATGGCGGCGGGAATCCGGTCCTTCACCGCCCGGGCGGTCTCCAGTTCCGACAGGATGCCATCGGGCCCGGGCACCTCGGGGAAAGGGGCCTGGTGCTCGAATCCCTCCTCCACCACCTGGAAGGAGGCGGACATGGAAAAAATGGCCCGGCCCTTCTGGATGGCCACCACCCGGCGGGTGGTGAAGCTCCGGCCGTCCCGGATGGGGTCCACCTGGTACACGATGGGCATCCTGGGGTCGCCAGGACGCATGAAATAGCCGTGGAGGCTGTGGGCCGGCCGGTCAACGGGCACGGTCTGGGAAGCGGCCGAAAGGGCCTGACCCAGGACCTGGCCCCCGAAAATGTTGCCGAACCCCAGGTCCTGGCTCTGGCCCCGGAAGATGTTTTCCTCGATCTGCTCCAGTTTCAGCAGGCGGAGAAGCTCCTGAAGAACTTCGGGCATGGCTATTTACCGGCCGCGGGTCCACGGCCGCCTTTCTTTTGGGACTGGTCATAAACTTCCAGTTCAGCCCGGGCCTGGTCCCGCTCCTCCTCCAGGCGTTCCAGTTCCTGGATCTGGTGGGGCCGCACCGAATGAGCCGGGAGCCGGGCCTCCTGGTCCAGGACCTGCTCCTCCAGGTCCGCCAGGTGTTTGGCAAGCTTTTCCCTTGTCTCGTCCATGTTCTCTCCGTCCAGACTGCCGGGGTTTTCCGGCGCGATGATCCGGGCAGGGTAACAGAGGAGGCGGAGGGGTTCAACTCCCGGTGTCAGGGGCAGGAAGCGGGCAACGGATTTTCCGGGTCAGCCCCCCTGAAGAATCCGCTCCAGGTCCGCCAGGGTGGGGCGGATGCGTTCCCGGTGTTCCGGCAGGATGAGAAGGCCGGGGATGGGGCGGTTGGCCAGGAGCCCAGGAGGAGGCGGGCCCGGGGGGGCCTGACCCCGGGCAAGGGTTCGGAGCACAACCGCCAGGGGGCCGGACCAGCCGGCCGCGTCCGCGTGCTCCACAGCCTGGAGAAAGACCTGGTTCACGGTGAGGAGAAAAGGATCCATCTCCGCCTCGGTTCCCGGGGCGCACCGTGTCCGGGAGAGCATGACCCGGCAGGCCAGGGGCCGGGCCACGTAGACCGGGCACCGGCCCTCCAGGCTCAGGAACGGGCACGGGCCGGGGTTCGGCGCCCGGACCTCCTCCGGCGGCTCCTGGCGGGCCAGGCACAAGGCTGCCAGGCCGTTTTCCGTGACAGCCGGAAAGAACCCCCCGGTTTCCGGGAGCCCGGCCAGGGACTGCTTCAGCCCCGGGTCCCCGGTTTCCTCCACATGGGCCAGAAGCCGGCGGGCCTCCAGGCTGGTGAGGGTCACCTGGTCCGTGCAGCAGGCCGCGCAACCCGCCCCGCAGGCCCGGGGGAATTCGGCCACGGCCCGGTCGTGGAGATCGTAAAGGCGTTCCAGGATGGGAAAGGGGTCGAGAGAGGTCATGAAGGATTCAAAAGCTAGAAAAATCAAGAGATTACGCAGAAAAAAAAGGAAGCCCGCCACAGACTCCCCCCTTTTCCAACGGGGGGAACCTTTCCGAAGGCCCCTAACTCTGTCTTTCCAGGATGTAATCCGCCAGGCGCAGGAGAATGTCCCGTTCCGGGCCGGATTCAAAGGCGGAGAGTTTCTTCTTGGCCGACTCCAGGTGCTTTTTGGCTTTTTGCCTCGTGTAGGCCAGGCCGCCGGCGGCACGGATGCGGGAGAGGATGAGGGAGAAGTCCGATTCGGAACAGTGGCCCGAGCCGATGATCTTGGCCATGCGGAACCGGTCCGGATTGGAGGCCCGGTCCAGGGCGTGGATGAGGGGCAGGGTGAGCTTGCCCTCTCTCAGGTCCGCGCCCAGGGGCTTCCCCGTGACCCGGGGGTCGGCCGTGTAGTCCAGGAGGTCGTCCACCATCTGAAAGGCCATGCCCAGGTCCATGCCGAACCCGGCCAAGGCTTCCACCTTGTCCTCGTCCGCGTCCGCCACCAGGCCCCCCACCCGGCAGGAGGCGGAGATGAGCATCGCGGTCTTGTTCCGGATAACCTCCAGGTACTGGTCCTCGGAGAGGTGGATGTTCCCGTGGTTCTGCAACTGCTGGATCTCGCCCTGGCTCATGACGGCGGCCACGTCCGTGATGGTCTGGATCACGGGGAGCTGGCCGGACTGGGTGGCCAGGGAGCAGCCCCGGGCAAAAAGGTAATCCCCGGCCAGGACCGTGGTCTGATAGCCGAAAAGCGTGTGGGCCGCAGGGTTGCCCCGGCGGGTGCCCGACCCGTCCACCACGTCGTCGTGGAGCAGGGTGGCCGCGTGGAGGTACTCGAACACGATGCCCAGGCGAACCGCCTCCTCGCCCCGGTATCCGCACAGCCGGGCGCACAGGATGGTCAAAAGGGGCCGTATGCGCTTCCCTCCTGCGAACAGGATGTGGCTGGCCACCTGACGCACCAGGTCCAGGTAGGGGTCCAGGTTTTTTTCAAGCTCGGCTTCGATGGCCGTCAAGTCGTCGGCCACCGCGTCGGCGATTTCCTGTTTCAAGGTCTTCATTCGGTTTCCGCCACCAGATCGTAGGTTCCCGTTGCCCGCACCCGGGCGCGCACCACCTCCCCGGGGCAAAGGCTCTTTCCCGCCACCCGGGTCTCCCCGTCGATCCCCGGAGCCTGGAACCGGGTACGACCCAGAAAGGCCGCGTCAGGGTCGCCGGTTTTGCCCAGAATCAGGACATCCAGTTCTTTTCCCACAAGACCGGCGAGGATGTCCAGGGAAATGCCCGCCTGGAC
>JAHJUF010000295.1 GCA_018829095.1 Pseudomonadota bacterium
CAGCGGACGTGCTGGCCTCCGGGGCCGGGAACTGCCAGGCCTACTCCACCCTCTTCGACGCTCTTTGCTCCCTGGCCGGCATCCGGTCCGCCACCATTTCCGGCTACGCCCGGGGGTTCGGGTACGACCCTGCGGCCCCGGAAAACCCCCTCCTGGCCAACCACGCATGGAACGCCGTGTTCCTAGACGGCGGGTGGCGTCTGGTGGACGTCACCTGGGACGCGGGTTGCCTGGATTCGGCCGGGGTCTTTTCCCGGCGGTACTCCACGGCTTTCCTGTTCCCGGAGCCGGGAAAATTCCTGTACACCCACCTGCCCACGGAGCCCGGCTGGCAACTCCTGGACCCGCCCGCCACCCCGGAACAATTCGCCGGGCGGCCCTATCTCCGGGGGGAGTTCCACGCCATGGGCCTTTCCCTGGCCGAACCCGTGGCCCGGATCAACCCTGCGGGCCGGGAGGCGGTCCTGGTGCTGGACGTGCCCAACGACGTGCGCATCCTGGCCCGGGAGCAGTCGGTCCTGGGGGCCGCCGCGCCGCCGGAATCCACCTTCATCCGCCGGGAAAAAAACCGGGTGAGCATCCTGGCCACTTTTCCCCGGCCCGGCAGGTGGAAGCTGAAGATCTTCGCCCGCCGCCTGTCCGAGCCGGATCACGGCCTGGTGGCCGTGGTGGCCTACGACGCCACGGAATGGGGCGAACACCGCTATCCCTACCGCTACCAGGCCTACTCCTCCCTGAAATGCTCCCTGGTGGGGCCTCTTTCCGCAAGCCTTACGCCCAACCAGAAAAGCTCCTTTTCCATCCGGGTGCCGGGCGTGGCGGCGGTGAGTCTGCTCCTGGACGACGAGCAATGGGTGCTCATGAACCGGGCCGGGCCGGACCTGTTCTGCGCCACAGCCACGGTGCCCGAGTCCGGGGACGTGAAAATCCTGGTGAAGCCGACTCTTGGAGACAACGAATGGATAGGCCTGGTGCGCTACCCCTGACCGGGGGGACGAATAAAGGAAGCCCATGAAGACAGCGGACATGAAGCGGCTCATCATCCATCGGGCCAAGAAGGGGGTTGCCTCCGGCTTGCCGGATGTCCACCTGAACCCCTACACCCTGGCCTTCGAAGGGGAGTACGCCCACCTGGAGAACCCCTTTCTCCAGAGCCACAGCCTGTATTACGCCAACCAGACCCGGATCGCAGGGGTGGTGGCTCTTCTCCTGTACCTGGCCTTCGGCATCGTGGACGCTCTTTGGGCCCCGGGACACAAGGCCGGCCTTTGGTTTGTCCGGTACGCGGTCTTCGGCCCCATCCTCCTAGGCGTGCTGGTGTTCTGCTATTCCCCCTGGTTCAAATGGGAGCATCTGCAAATAATTATCTCCTTTGTCATCACCACTTCCGGCATC
Organism: Pseudomonadota bacterium; assembly: GCA_018829095.1. Classification (GTDB taxonomy): domain Bacteria; phylum Desulfobacterota; class Desulfobacteria; order Desulfobacterales; family Desulfatibacillaceae; genus JAHJUF01. The sequence goes on from JAHJUF010000295.1 coordinate 1,396, forward strand.
AGCATCATCATCATGACGATCATCGTGGCCCCCAAGCCCTACAATCTGGGCCTCATCTTCGTGGTCTTCGTCAATTTCACCTGCCTCGGGGCGAGGTTCATCTGGGCAACCCTCTCGGGCCTCATCCTTTTCATGGCCTTCACCTCTTCCCTGGCTGTTTTGGGCATGAGTTACGCCCTGATCCTGGTTCACGCCTTTTTCAGCATGGCCCTTCTGGTCACCGGCATGTTCGCCAGCTATTCCATCGAGGCCAACGAACGCAGCAACTTCCTCCTGGCCCACCTTTTGGAGATGAAGCACGAAAGCATCCGGTCCGAGAACGTGGACCTGGAAAAGCGGGTTCTGGAAAGAACTGCGGCCCTGGCCCAGGCTTACGAGAAGCTGAAAAGGGAAATGGAGGAGCGCCAGGAGGCGGAGAAAAGGCGGGAGACCCTGGAAGAGGAGCTTCGCCGGGCCGGGGAGATGAAGGCCATCGCCAGGCTGGCAGGGAGGGTGGCTCACGATTTCAACAACTTCCTCATGGGCATCCAGGGATACGCATCCATCATGCTCCTGACCACTCCGGCCGGGGACGAAAACTTCGAGCGGGCGGAGAGGATCCAGCGCCTGGTGGACAGCGCGGCGCGACTGGCCAGGCAGCTTCTGGGCGTGGCCCGGGGGGGCCGGTACGACGCCAGGCCCAGCGACTTGAACGACCTCATCGTGAAATCCGCCACCATGTTCGGCGAAACCCAGCGGGGGGTGGAGATCGTCCGGGATCTTGCCCCGGACCCGTGGCCCGTTCTTGCGGACCGGACCCAGATGGAGCAGGTGTTCCTGAACCTCTTCATCAACGCCTCCCAGGCCATGTCCGGCAAGGGGCTCATCCGCATCGTGACTCAAAACCGGTCGTTTCCCCAGGACGGGTCCCCGCCCGGGAGCCTGGAAAACGGTGATTATGTCCAGGCCTCGGTGAGCGACTCCGGGGTGGGCATGGACGAAGCCTGCCTTTCACAAATCTTCGACCCCTTCTTCACCACCAAGGAGGGGACCCGGGGCAGCGGCCTGGGGCTCGCCTCGGCCCACGGCATCATCACCAACCACGGGGGCGCCATCACGGTGAAAAGCCGTCCCGGCCAGGGGGCCTGCTTCGACCTTTTCCTCCCCCGGTCCATGAAGAAGGTGGCGCTGGACGCCCTGCCGGACCCGGAGCCGGTCCGGGGCCGGGGCTTGATCCTTTTCGTGGACGACGACGAGGACATTCTCTCCACGGGGTCCGAATTGCTTTCGTCGCTGGGGTACGAGGTCATCTGCCGCCTGGACGGGGCCGGGGCCCTGGAGGTCTTCGGGGAGAAACACGCTGGAATCGATCTGGTGATCCTGGACATGATCATGCCGGAAATGACCGGGCCCCAGGTGTATCGGAGGATGAAGGATATCCAGCCCGGGGTCCGGGTCCTCATCGCCAGCGGCTACGGCCTGGAGGGGGAGGAGGCCGGGGCCATGAAGGAGGAATGCGAGGGCTTCATCCAGAAACCCTTCAACATCCAGGTGCTTTCGCGCAAGCTCCAGGAGATCCTGGTCCGGCCGGAACCGCCACCCGCCACCCGGGAGGGACAGACCGAATGACCACAGAGAAACCCATTGCCGCGCGGATTCCCGTACCCGAATCCTGGCCCGGAGAGATGGCCGGGGCGGCAAAAGCCCACATGGCCCGTCACGAGAACTGCTGCCAGTCCATCCTGGCCCCGTTCCTGGAGGAACTGGGGGCGGCGGACCCCATGCTCATGCGCCTTTCCGGGGGATTCTTCGGCGGCCTCACCGCCTCCCTCACCTGCGGGATTCACTGCGCCGGGGTCATGGTGCTGGGGCTTTTTCTGGGGAGGGAACGCATGGAGGACGGCCTGGACGGGCTTTTGCCCATCATGATGCCCGCCCAGGAACTCATGGGGCGGCTCACCGGACACCTGGGCTCGGCCTCGTGCCTGGAACTGACGGGCGTGGATTTCACGGACCTGGAGCAGGCCGTGGTCTTCCACGGCTCCCCTGAGCGCAAGGAGTGCGTCCGCCGGGTGGCAGAAGGCGCGGAAATCATCGCCGCCTTCCTCCAGGAGCTGAAAGCCCGGGGAGAGCTGTTCCGGCACGACGATCCCCGCTGACCGCCACCGGCCGCCGGGATTTTTTCCGCCTGTGGAAAAGCAGGCTGTTCAAAAATGCGATATGCAAAGCGCGCGAGCCGGGAAAGGGTGAGGCGTACTCCCGTACGTTGAGCCCCTGGCCGGTGAAGCGCAACGCCGCCCGGGATATTCCGGCAGCTCGAACGAATCCCCCCTGCCCCCCTTTGAAACAGGGGGGAGTCTCTGCCTGGGACGCCTGGATATTCCCGGCGGCCTGAGGGCATTTTGGGCAAGGCGCACGAGCCGGGCAGGGGAGAGGCGTACTCCTGTACGTTGAGCCCCTGGCCGGTGAAGCGCAACGCCGCAGATCGTGTTTTTGGACAGCCTGCTACCGCTTGCCCAGGGCCTTGTCCATGGCCCGGGACATGACCCGCATGGCCCCCCGGAAGGTGCGGGGCGCCTGGCGCTTGAGGAGGTACAGGGCGTGGATGTCCGGGGAGGTGAGGACCAGGAAGCGGTTCCTCTCCACGGCCCGGAGCGTCAGCTCCGCCACCTTCTCCGGGGTCACGGCGGCCTTGAGGAACAGGGGCTTGCTCTTGGCCACCAGGGCCGGGTCGGCCAGGATGCGGACGCTCTCCACCAGGGGCGTGGCCACGGCGCCGGGGCAGACCAGGGTCACGTGGATGCCGTGTTTCCTGAGGTCAAAGGACAGGGACTCGGACAGGCCCACCACCGCGTGCTTGGAGGCGGAGTAGGCCGCGTGCCAGGGCAGGCCAGCCAGCCCGGCCAGGGAGGCCACGTTCACCAAATGCCCTGAGCGGGCCCGGATCATTTCGGGCACAAAGCACTCCACCGCGTGGATCACCCCCCAGAGGTTCACGGCCAGAATCTTCTCCCAATGGCTGTGCTCCATATCCTCCACCTGGGCGAAAAGCGCGATCCCCGCGATGTTGCACAGCACGTCCATTGGACCAAAATCCCGGTGTACCTCATCGGCCAGCTCCTGGACGGACGCCAGGTCCGAGATGTCCAGGGCCTTGGAGGCCAGGACCGCGCCCCCCTGCTTCCGGGCCATGGAGACGGTCTCCGCCAGTCCCAGCTCGTTGATGTCCGTGAGGATCAGCTTCCCCCCCGCCTTGGCCATGGCCAGGGCCGTGCACCGCCCGATCCCGCTGGCCGCGCCGGTCACCAGAACCTTTTTCCCCCTGATTTTCATGGTCAAGCCCCTCCGGAACCTTGTCGGTTTCCCCAGTTTGTATCAACCTGTTGAAAAACAGGCTTTGAACAGGCTGATCAAAAACGTGAACTGCAAGGCGCGCAAGCCGGGAAAGGGCGAGGCGTACTTTTGTACGTTGAGTCCTTTCCCGGGGAAGCGCAACGCTGCAGATCGCGTTTTTGGACAGCAATGAGCAGGCTGATCAAAATCGCGATATGCAAGGCGCGCGAACCGGGAAAGGGCGAGGCGTACTTTTGTACGTTGAGTCCTTTCCCGGGGAAGCGCAACGCTGCAGATCGCGTTTTTGGACAGCCTGTTATATGCCCAAAAGCCCCTTCACCAGGGCCATCTTGCCTTCCAGGTCGGCCTGGCGGGCGATCATGACCCGCTGGGCCTGGGGCGGGCCCGCGCCGTGCATGGACTCGATGAGGTAGCCCACGGCCCCGGCACCGGCCACCAGGTTCTCGATCAGGCGCAGCACCTTGATACGGGGCTCGGCCGGAACGGCGGCGGCCAGGTACTTGCGGAGATACGGCCCGGCCTCCGGGTCTTCCAGGTCCGAGGCCGGAGGCAGGGTGCCCAGGAGGCCCCCGGCGATGTCCACGGCCAGGCGGGCGATTTCAAAGGGGAAACGGGTCACGTTCTGCTTGCACACGTTGGCCAGGAGCTGGTCGATCTCCCAGTTGCCCGCCGGACGCTCGAAACCCCGGGCCGAGCAGGCGATGCCGCAGGCGAAGAGCGTCTCGTTCAGATGCACCATCTCCACGAGCTTGTCCCGGATGTGGGAGGCCCGGTCCACGCCGTTCATCCGGGCGATGAGGGCTGCCGCGCCGATGAGGAGGTCCCCCACGCCGGTCTTGCAGCCGCCGTAGCTCTGGCGGTGATAGCCCGCGAAGCGCTCCACCAGGGGGCCGGAAAACTCGGTCTCGCCGTCCAGGAAGATGCGCTCCGTGGGCACGAACACGTCCTCGAACACGGTCATGATCTCCTGGCCGCCAAAGGAGGGGTTGCCCGCGTCCGCCGGGCAGGCCTCCACCCGCCGGGTGTCCGAGGTCTGGCGGCCGTAGAAGTGGCGCACCCCCGGGGCGTTCACCGGCAGGGCGAAGCATACGGCAAAAGCCTCCTCGCCCTCGCGCATGGCCATGGTGGGCATGACCAGGATCTCGTGGCTGTTCAACATGCCCGTCTGGTGGATTTTTGCTCCTCGGACGATGACGCCCCCGTCCCGGCGATCGGTCACATGGACGTAGACATCCGGGTCGGGCTGCTGCCCCGGGCGCAGGCTCCGG
>JAHJUF010000296.1 GCA_018829095.1 Pseudomonadota bacterium
CCCATAAGCTGCCGCCCCCCAAGGGCGACCCGGCCGCGCCCCTTACGGCGCTGATCTTCGACTCCCACTACGACGCCTTCCGGGGCACGGTGGTGCATTTCCGGGTCCTGGACGGGGAGATCAAGGCCGGGGACCGCATCCGCTTCATGAGCAACGGCGCGGTGCACAAGGTGGAGGAGGTGGGGGTGTTCCAACTCCGCCAGGTGCCCAGGAAAAAGATCTCCGCCGGGGAGGTGGGCTACTTCATCGCGGGCATCAAGACGGTTTCGGACACCCGGTGCGGCGACACGGTGACCAACGACGACCGGCCCGCGGCAAAACCCCTGCCGGGCTTCCGGGACGCCAAGCCCGTGGTGTTCTCGTCCATCTACCCCGTGGCCTCGGACGACTACGAGGAGCTGACCGTGGCCCTGGAAAAGCTGAAGCTAAACGATGCGGCCCTGTCCTATGAAAAGGACTCCTCCGTGGCCCTGGGTTTCGGCTTCAGGTGCGGATTCCTGGGCCTTTTGCACCTGGAGGTGGTCCAGGAGCGCCTGGAACGGGAGTTCGACCTGTCGCTGATTTTGACGTCCCCCTCGGTGCGCTACAAGGTGCACATGACCGACGGCGACACCCGCATCATAGACAACCCGTCCCTGTACCCGGACCCCATGGGCATAAAGGGCACGGAGGAGCCTTTCATCAAGGCTTCCATCATCTGCCCGGACAAATACATGGGCGTGGTCATGAAGCTGTGCCTGGACCGCCGCGGCACCAGCCGGGGCTACCAGTACCTGACTGCCAACCGCCTGGAGATGCTCTTCGATCTCCCCCTGGCCGAGGTGATCTATGACTTCTACGACAAGCTGAAGAGCGTCACCCAGGGATACGGCAGCTTTGACTACGAGCTCACCGACTACCGCGCCAGCGACCTGGTGAAGGTGGACATCCTCATCAACGGCGAGAAGGTGGACGCCCTGTCCCAACTCGTGGACAAGGCCCACTCCGAGGACCGCGCCCGGAAGGCCTGCGACCGCCTGAAGGAGGAGATCCCCCGCCAGATGTTCAAGATCGCCATCCAGGGGGCCATCGGCGGCACGATCATTTCCCGGTCCACGGTGAACGCCTATCGCAAGGACGTCACGGCCAAGTGCTATGGCGGCGACATCTCCAGAAAGCGCAAGCTCCTGGACAAACAGAAAAAAGGCAAGAAACGCATGAAGATGGTGGGCGAGGTGGAAATCCCCCAGTCCGCTTTCCTCGCGGTCTTGAAAACCGACACGGATTAGGAAAAGGATGAAGGATGAGGAATGAAGCCCCTTCCCGGCCGATTTCCCCTCATCCCGGATAAAGCGGCGGCCTTCCTGGACCCCGGCCTTCGCCGGGGTGACGGTCCTGGGCGGATTCCGGACGTGCCGCATCATCCTTGATCCTTCATCCCTCATCATCCTAAAGGAAAAGGCCTTCCCATGGGCATGACCATCACCGAAAAAATCCTGGCGGCCCACGCCGGGAAAAAGCGCGTCGTCCCCGGCGAACTCATCACCGCCCGGGTGGACGTGGCTCTGGGCAACGACATCACCGCGCCCATCGCCATCGACGAATTCACCGCCATCGGCGCGAAATGCGTGTTCGACCGGGACCGGGTGGTCCTGGTGCCGGACCATTTCACCCCCAACAAGGACATCCTCTCGGCCATGCAGGTGAAAAAGGTCCGGGAATTCGCCAAGGCCCAGGGCCTCACCCACTGGTACGAGGGCGGAGAGGCCGGGGTGGAGCACGTGCTCCTGCCGGAAAAGGGCATCGTGGTGCCCGGCGACCTGGTCATCGGCGCGGACTCCCACACCTGCACCTACGGCGCGTTGGGGGCCTTCGCCACGGGCGTGGGCTCCACGGATCTCGCCGCGGCCATGGCCACGGGCGAGGTGTGGCTGAAGGTCCCGGAAACCTTGAAGTTCGTGTTCCACGGAAAACTCGCCCCCTGGGTGGAGGGCAAGGACCTGATCCTCCACATCATCGGCGACATCGGCGTGGACGGGGCCCTGTACATGGCCATGGAGTTCACGGGCGAAGCCATCGAGGCCCTGTCCATGGCCGGACGGTTCACCATGGCCAACATGGCCATCGAGGCCGGGGGCAAGAACGGCATCTGCACCCCGGACGAAAAGACCCGGGAGTACGTGAAAAACCGGGCCCTGCGCAAGCCCGTGTACTACGCGAGCGACCCGGACGCCGCCTACGCCCGGATCATCGAGTACGATGCCGCAAAGATCGAGCCCACGGTGGCCTTCCCCCATCTGCCGGAAAACACCCGGCCCATCAGCCAGGTGGGGGACGTGACCATCCACCAGGCGGTCATCGGCTCCTGCACCAACGGCCGCATTGAGGACCTGCGCACCGCAGCCTCGGTCCTGAAGGGCAGAAAAGCCCACCCCGACGTGCGGCTCATCGTCATCCCCACCACCCCGGCCGTGTACCGACAGGCCATGGACGAGGGGCTTTTGGCAACCTTCCTGGACGCCGGGGCCGTCATCGGGCCCCCCACCTGCGGACCCTGCCTGGGCGGACACATGGGCATCCTGGCCGAGGGCGAACGCGCCGTGGCCACCACAAACCGCAACTTCGTGGGCCGCATGGGCCACCCCAAAAGCGAAGTCTACCTCGCCAACCCCGCCGTGGCCGCCGCCTCCGCCGTGGCCGGAAAGCTGGCGGGGCCGGAAGATTTGTAGAAAAATTGTGGGGGAAACCCTTTTTGAAAAAAGGGTTCCCCCCACACCCCCTTCCCAAAAACTTTTTGGGTGGGGATGCTTCGCATCCCAAAGTGGGCAATCCGGCCTCCCGGAAAAGCGGCACGGAGTTCCCCCCCTTTTTCAAAGGGGGAGAGGGGAGATTCGGCGGATGCGCCCGGCAGCCGGGGCGATGAGCCCAAATACCCAAGGACCTGCGTAATCCGCTTTTTGATCTGCGTAATCTGCGGTTTCTTTCAAAAAGCGGTTTCTCGAAAGGAACACCTCATGGAAAGCGACAAAGGCAAGGCATTCCGGTTCGGGGACGACGTGGACACGGACCTGATCATCGCGGCCCGGTACCTGAACACCAGTGACCCGGCGGTCCTGGCCTCCCACTGCATGGAGGACGCGGACCCCTCCTTCGCGGGAAAAGTCCGCGCCGGGGACGTCATCGTGGCGGGAAAAAACTTTGGATGCGGGTCCTCCCGGGAGCACGCGCCCATCGCCATCAAGGCTGCGGGCGTCCGGTGCGTGATTGCGAAAAGCTTCGCCCGCATCTTCTTCCGCAACGCCTTCAACATGGGCCTGCCCATACTGGAGTGCCCGGATGCGGACGAAATCGCCGATGGCCACGAGGTGGAGGTGGATTTTGACCGGGGTGAAATCAGGAATCTCACCACAGGCAAGGTCCACCAGGCCATGCCCATCCCGCCCTTCATGCAGGAACTGGTGGCCGCCGGGGGCCTCATGGCCCACGTGAAGAAGAAACTGGCGGAATCCTCTCCATCCTGCTAGCGGTTTTCCCCACATTTTCCCCGCATCCACGGGGCGCGAATCCGGTTTGGGTTGCGCCTCGCGGGCGCGTGGGGTAAACTTTTCTCCATGGCCGCTTGGCACCCGGTTCTCCCGGGCCCTGGCTGGCGGTCCCTTTTCCCTTCTTTTCTTTTTCCAATACGGCAATACCCTGGCGTAGGGAGACAGTCATGTTCCATGAAAAGGATGGTATCCGGGCTTATATGCGCCCGCATCCCGGCGGAGCGAGCGAGTTCTGGGCCACGGGTTTCGTGGACGCCCCCATGGACGCCGTGGGGGCGGTGCTGGAGGATGTGGACGCCTTCACCAAGTGGATGACGGACCTGAAGTCCGCCCGGGTGGTCCGGGAGCACGACCGGTTGAACAAGGTGGTGTACTGCCGCATGGGACTGCCCTGGCCCCTGGGAGACCGGGACATGGTCATGGGCAACGAGGCGGTGGTCGACATGGACCATGCCCGGTGCCTCATCACTTTCTCCGCCGTCACGGACCCCGCCGCGCCGGAAGTGAAAAAGGTGGTGCGCATGACCCAGGTCAAGGGGCGCTACGAACTGGAGCACATGGGCCGGGACCGGACCCTGGTCCTGTTCGCCCAGTGCGCCCACCCGGGCGGCAACCTCCACCCCATGGCCACAGAGCCTATAGCGAAATTCTATCCGGCCAAGAACCTGGCCGGCCTGCGGAAAATGGCCACCCAGAAGAAATACCGGGACCGGGGCGCGGCCTCGGAGGACCGGAAACTCATGGACGAGATCCTCGCCGACCCCGAAGCCGTGCGCCGGGTGCTGGAAAACCGCCTGGCCGAGCGCATCGGGGACCCGGAAGCCGTGGCCCTGGCTCTGGACGGCCCGGAGACTAAACGCATGCTATCCGGGGACTTCACTTACGCGGACCTTTCCGCTTTCATGGCCGGGGCCATGTCCCGGCTCCTATCCGGCGGATTCGCGGGCCCGGTCCTGAAGGACCCGGCCCTGGAAAAGCGCCTCCTTTCCAACCCGGAAAATCTCCGGCGGGTGTGGAGCCGGGCGGATTTCCTGGAGCGGGTCCTGGAGCGCCAGACGCCCCTGCCGGACCTTCTGCGCGAAGCCCTGGGATAAGGGGCCTAAACCCGCCCACGGCCGGCGGGCTCCCCTTCCGCAGCCGGGTTGTCACGAAAAACCCTCCCGCGGCCGGTGCCGACGGGACTCCCGAAAAAGGTGAACCCCGATGATCATCGCCATCCTCGTCCTGGTTTTCATCGTCATCATCCCCATCATCTTCCCCGTGCGGACCCATCTCCCTGAATCGACCAGGCAGATATACGATGTGGCCTATCCCGTGCTCTACGCGGCCATCGGCCTCCTGTCCGTCTTCAAGGGGTACCTGTTTCTGAAAAAAACCTTCGCCACGGACAAGCCCGAGGCCCAGTGCAAGGAGGGCGAGGGGGAGGAGGACGACGACGAGGCCGAGGCCTGCCTGCCGGACAACGAGCGCATCGCCCGGTTCTTCCTGAAACTGTTCAAGGCCCAGATAGAGGCCAAGGCCTCGGACTCCGCCGTGGCCCGCCGGGTGGACAAGGACCCCAAGGGCAAGACCTTCACCTACGAGCTTCGGGTGAAAACCGGCCAGGACTGGCAGGTCCGGCGCATGCGGGTGAGCCCCCTGGGCGAGGGGTCCGGGTCCAAGAGCAAGTGCTTCTACGTGATTTACGACGAGCACATGGTGGTGAAAGTTCCCCCCACGGCCATCAAGGATTTCGACAAGTACGTGGCGGCCATCAAGAAGGAAGTGGCCATCCAGGAGCAGATGGCCCCCCGGGAGTGCATCGTGCCCCGGGTCTCCGTCATCATGAAAAAGATCTATTCCTTTGAAGACGAGAAATTCCTCTCCCCGGCCCAGATGGAGGAGAAGTACCTGAAATGGCTCCGGGGCTCCAAGTTCCAGCGCCACCTGAAGATGGGCGGCGCTTACGCCTTTTTCATGGATCTCTCCCGCTACTACTTCCTGGGCGGTATCGTGGAGGAGATGCACGCGGTGGAGGACCGGGTGGAAAAGGAGATCGCCAACCAGGGCGACGTGCTTTTCGACACCGAGGCCTTCACGGGCCGCTACGGTGAAGAGAACCAGGACGCCGCCGAGGCGCTGCTCCGCATGACCCGGGACGTGGGCAAACGGGTCGTGGCCGCCCACCGGGATGCCGGCCAGCCGCCTCCCTCGGAGTATGACATCCGCCGGTGGCTTTCGGCCCACCTGTCCGGTGGCAAGGTGAAGAAAGGGGACCAGGGGGTGGAGGCCTCCATGGCGGCGGCCATCAACGATGCCATCGGCCAGGAGCTGGAATCTGCGGCCGAGGCCATGGAGATGTACCGGGAGGCTGTGCGCTCCCACCTTCGGAAGCTCTCCTTGAACCAGAACAAGCCCAAAATGGAAGCCATCTCCACCAACCTGGTGGAGGTTTTGGCTCTATTGGCCGAAAAGAAGGTGGCCATCCGGGACCTGAAGCCCGACAACCTCCTGGTGGCCGGGAATCAGAAGGAATACCCGGCTTTTCTGAATTCGGCGGAAAAGTTCAAGATCGGCTTGATCGACGTGGAGACTGCGGTCATCTACAAGCCCCTGGCCTCGGGCAAAATCGCCCAGCCCATGCTGGGGGGCACGCCCTTCTTCGCCACCCCCTCCCACCTCATGGGCAACGACATCCTGGAGCGCCTCTATGAGAGCGTGCCCCACATACTCCACATGCAGGACTGGCAAGCCACGGTGGGAATGATCTACCGGGTCGTCATGGGCCGGCACCTCTTCTACAAGTCCGGCCGCACCCTGCCCCTGGTGGGCAAGGCCCTCCAAATGGCCGTGCGCGACAAAAAAGACCTGGTGTCCGTGTGCCGGACCCTGAACCTGAAGTTCTTTGAGGCCGCCGGCCGGGAGTTCCGGTACAAGCTGGGGAGGAACGAGGCCATGCTGAAACAGGTGAACCTTACCCTGCCGGAAAACGCCCGGGAAATGCTGCAAAACGAACTCACCGAGCTGTCCCGGGCCACAGATGTGGCCGTGGAAACCTTCGTGGCCGGCCAAAAGCTTTTCGCCAGCGAAAAAAACCGGCAGCTCCTCCTTTCCGCCGACTCCCAGGACCTGCGGGCCAAGTGGGAAAAGCTGGAAGGCGGCCTGGGCGATTCCACGGAGAAACTGGCCGACCAGAATGCCGCGGTGAAGGTCCTGAAGGAGATGGAAAACCTCAAGGCCCGCCAGGAAAGTCAGCAGGATTTCTCCCGCCGCCTGGAGGACCGGGCCGAAAGCTTCACAGCCTACGAAATCCTGGACTCCATGTTCGGCATCGTCCAAGCCTCCATGTGCCCCAGCGAATGGGGCCTCGCCTGCCAGACCGGGGACTGATACCGTTTTCCGAAACAGGCAGATCCTGCACAAAGGGCGGTCTTGGGCGAGCAAAGCCCGAAGCGGGTTCCCCCTTTGACTCCGGGGTCCCCACAGAACCGGCGGAGTAAAAAAGTAAGAAGATAAAAAGAAATCCCCCCTGCCCCCCTTTGTCAAAGGGGGGGGCGGCTCGGACCGCTTCCCAATGCGGCCTTATCTTGGAGGCAGGTACGCTTTGGTCGGATGAATCTTCTTTCTGATGGTCATAGAAAAAGCCCGAAATCCACCCCATCCGTTATTCCAGCCCATATTTCTTCAGCTTGTTGTGCAGGGTCTTCCTGGTGATGCCCAGGACCCGGGCGGCCTCGCTTTTGTTGCCAAAGGCGGCGGCCATGGCCCGGGCGATGGCTTCCTTTTCCACCTCCTCCAAGGAAACCGCGCCGTTGGCCGCCGGGACGGGGCCTGAGGCCTGGGCGGGCCCGGGCGCAGGCTCCGTCCCGGTCCAGGCCTGGACCACGGGCCGGGGCAGCTCGGCCTCGGTGACGTGCTGGCCGGTCATGAGGATCACGGCCCGCTCCACCGCGTTCTCCAACTCCCGCACATTCCCCGGCCAGGAATACTTCACCAGCATATCCATGGCCAGCGGCGTGAACCCCCTGGCCTCCTTCCGGTTTTTCTCCGCGTACCGCGCCAGGAAGTGCTGGGCCAACAGCGGCGCGTCCTCGGCCCGCTCCCGTAAAGGGGGGATGCGCACGGTCACCACGTTCAGACGGTAGTAAAGGTCCTCCCGGAAGCGCCCGGCCGCCACCTCGGCGGCGAAATCCCGGTGGGTGGCAGCGAGGATGCGCACGTCCACCTTGCGGACCCGGTCGCTCCCCAGGGGCTGGACCTCCCGCTCCTGGATCACCCGGAGCAGCTTGGCCTGCATGGATGCGGGCATCTCGCCGATCTCGTCCAGGAAGATGCTGCCGCCGTCCGCCTGGGCGAATCGTCCGTCCCTCCGGCGGTCCGCGCCGGTGAAGGCCCCTTTTTCGTGGCCGAACAGCTCGGACTCCAGGAGGGTTTCGGTCATGGCCGCGCAGTTCACCACCACCAGGGGCCTGGCCGCCCGGGCGCTGTTCATGTGGATGGACCGGGCCACCAGTTCCTTGCCCGTGCCGGATTCCCCGTTGATGAGGACCGTGGCCTCGGTGGGGGCCACCATGGCCACCAGGCTGATGAGTTCCCGCATGGGCTGGCTCTTGCCCACGATAGCTCCCAGCTCAAAGGGTTCCGTGAGCTGGCGCTTCAACTGTTCGTTCTCGGATTTCAGGCCCGCGTGCTCCAGGGCCCGCTCCAGGGTGAGCTTCAAGACCTCGAAGTCGAGCGGCTTGGTGAGGTAGTCGTAGGCCCCGTTCTTCAGGGCCTCCACCGCAGACTCCACCGAGGAGTAGGCGGTCATGACCAGGACGGGAATGGAGGGGTTGTAGGCCCGGATGTGGGAAAGGGCGGTGAGCCCGTCCATGACCGCCATGCGCACGTCCATGAGGACCAGGTCCACCCGGGTCTCCTTGACCGCCTCCACGGCCAGGGCCCCGTTCTCCACGGCCTGGACCGCGTATCCCCAGCTTTTCAGGATGGTGGCGAGCGTCTGGCGGTGCCCGGCGTCGTCATCCACCACCAGCACCCGGGCCCTGGGCTTTCCGGCGTCAGGCATGAGCGCCTCCCTTTCCGGCGGGCAGGCTGATGGTGAAAACCGTGCCCCGGCCCGGACGGCTTACGACCCGCACCCGGCCATGATGGGACTCCACGATCTTGTGCACCACGGCCAGGCCCAGGCCGGTGCCCGAGGCTTTGGTGGTGTAGTAGGGGTCGAAAATCTTGTCCAGGTCCGTTGGGTCCATGCCCCGGCCCGTGTCCGTCACCGAAAGGGCCAGGCCGCCGTTTTCCGGGGCCGCGTTCACCGTGAGGACACCGCCTTGCTCCATGGCGTCCAGGGCGTTCAAGTACAGGTTCAACAGGCACTGGGCCAGGCGGTCCGGGTCCAGGACAAAGGAGGGAAGATTCGAGTCCGGGTCGAAACGCAGGGTCACCCCCCGGGCCCGGGCATCCTCCTTCACCAGGCGCAGGGAATGCTCCACCAGGGCGTTCACGTCCGTGGGCTGGGCCTTGATGTCTGCGGGCCGGGCGAACTCCAAAAGCTGGGTCACGGCGCGGTTCAGCCGCTCCACTTCATTCACCATGACCCTGGCCGCCTCCCGGTCCTCGGAATCCTCCCCGAATTTGCTCCCGAAATAGGTGGCCAGGCCCTTGATGGAAGACAGGGGGTTCCGGATCTCGTGGGCCACGCCCGCAGCCAGGCCTCCCAGGGCAGCCATCTTGTCCTTGCGCCGAATCTCGTCCTCCAGGCGGCGCAGGTCCGTGAGGTCCCGGAGGATGAGCGCCCGGCCCACGAACCCGCCGGACTCGTTTTCGATGCCCACGGCCGAGACCGAGAGAGGCACCTCTCCCCGGCCCGGGATGAAGGCCGCCAGCTCCTGTTCCACCACCGGCTCCCTGGTGTATAAAAATTCCCCAAGGGCCGGGACGTGGGCTGGGAGCAAATCGTCCGCAAGACGGCCCATGGCCGATGCCGGTTCCATGGCCAGGGTCTTGCCCGCTGCGTCGTTGAAGAACACCACCCGGCCATCGGGATCCGTGGCCACCAGCCCCACGGGGAGACTCGCCACCACCACGTCGGCAAAGGCGCTCTTGTCCTGGAGAAGCCGCCGGGTATTCCGGTAGTTCTCGGCCCGGAACAGGCTCACCATGCCGCCAAAACCCAGGAGCAGCAGCACCGCCGCGATGACCAGGGTGATCCTCATGTCCCTGGACCGGGCAGCGGCAAAGGGCGCCACGTCCAGGCCCACGAAGATCATGGCCGGGGGCCGGTCCTGGCCGTCCGGAAAGCACCAGTCCGGCGGGGAGTCTCCTCCGGGAGGGCCGTTACCCTCTTCCGGGCCCATGCACCAGGGAAAGCGCCCCGGCCCGGTGCCGGGAGGGCCGCCCCTGCCCCGGCCGAACCGGGCGGTGAGGGGCCGGAAATGGCGAAAAACCTCAAAGGACCGTATACCGTTGTACTCCAGAACTCGCCATTGGGCCCTGTCCAGGCTGGCGGGGTCCCCGGCCAGGGGAAAGGCGTGGAAGGGCTCCCCGATCCGGGCCGGGTTGCTGTGGGCCAGGACCCGGCCGCCGGGGCCGCACACGGCGATGTACAGGATGTCCTCCTGGCGCGCCGTTTCCTCGATCAAGGTCTGGATCTGACCCTCCCCCCACCGGGAACCCATCATGCCCGTGCGGGTCCCGGCCTCGAAGGAGCGGATGAGGGCCGCGCCCTTTTCCAAAAGGATTTTGGACATATATTGTTTGTCGCGGCTGATGTTCCGCCCGGCAAAGGCGGCCACCACCACGAGAAGGATGACCACCGCCGACAGGAGGATCACCGGGGATGCGGGCCATTGCGCCTTGATCCTGGTCGGGTCTTTTTTCGCCATGAGAGCTTCCTCTCCGTCCGGGACCCCAAAAAAGGCCCGGCCGAGTTCGTCCTTTTTTCAACCCTAAGGCCGACCGGGTAATTTGTAAACACATGGCCTGGGTGAAAAGAGGGTTTGCTGTATAAAATTTATCCACCTGTCCGGGCCGCTCCGGGACGCCCCAGCGGGAGCATCGGAAAAATAATCAATGAAATCAATGAATAATCCATTTTTCTTTGCCCTTGGCACGCGGCTTGCCTTTGTATAGGGGCAACCGGACGAGATGCCGGTGCGGCTTTCGAGGTATAGTAGAGGCACAAACCATGCCGCCAAAAGGCGGGAACCCGAAAGAGAAAGAGAGACATCATGCGCAAAATGACGATGGCACTGGTGATCCTGCTGAGCCTGGGCCTGGCCGCCACGGCCGCCTGGTCCTACGGGCCGGGTGGATGCCCGGGATGGGGAGCCGGCAACGACGGCCCCCCGGCGGTTTCGGAAGAGAACCAGGCGGCCCTGGACAAGTTCCAGGCCGAGACTTCGGACCTGCGCCGGGAACTGGTCACCAAAAAGAGCGAGTACCAGGCCCTCATGAACAGCGAGAAGCCGGACCCCAAGCGCGCCGGTGAACTGGCCGGGCAGATCTTCGACCTCCAGGAGCAGATGCGGGCCAAGGCCAAGGCCGCAGGCCTGCCCGCCTTCGGCCCCGGCATGGGCCCCGGACCCGGAGCGGGCTATGGAAACTGCCCGGGCGGCGGTCCCGGCCGGGGACGCTGCGGGCGCGGAGGTGACAACGACGGACCGGGCCGCTGGTAAGGGCCCGCCTGGCGGCCCGGCCCTTCCTCCCGGGCCGGGCCGCCTTCTTTTCCGCCGGGCATCCCCCCGCCTCATGCCCGGACCGGGCCGGCTTGCCTTCCGAATCTTTTCCTTTTTGAAAAATCCCTCCCTGCGTGCTACGCGTTGGAAATCCGTCGATCAAGTTCCCTTCCCGAAAAAGGAGGCCCCATGGACGCCCGCGAGAAACTCAAGGAAATGTTGAACGCCCATCCGGCCGGGGCGCCGGACCATCCGGCCCTGGACGAGATCCTGGGCCTCCTCTTTTCCCCGGAGGAAACAGCCCTGGCCGTGCACATGGGCTTCGCCCCCCGGTCCCCGGGCGGCATCGCGGCCGACGCGGGCGTGTCCGAGGCCGAGGCCCGGGCCCTCTGCGAATCCATGGCGGACAAGGGCGTGGTGTACGCACGGGAAAAGGCCGGGGAAACGAGCTATGCCCTGCTGCCCACCGTGCCGGGGCTGTTCGAGTTCCCCCTCATGGCCGGGGCCAAGACGCCGGTCCAGCGCCGCCTGGCCGAGTTGTGGAAGGAATACCACGACGGCCCCATGGGCCTGGAGTTCGCGGCGAGCAAAACCCCCTTTGCCCGGATCATCCCGGTAGAACAAACCGTGGCCGGGAATGTGGAGGTCCTGCCCTTTGACGTCCTCACGGCCATGATGGACAAGTCCTCCTTTTTCGCCCTGGCCGAGTGCGCCTGCCGGGTGCTGGAAAACCGCTGCGGCCGGTCCACGGACACCTGCCTCCTCTTCG